>NZ_JASCPP010000021.1:0-68507 GCF_029959745.1 Pseudomonas sp. PS01298
AGCCCGCTCCCACATTCGATCGAGTTCCACCTTTGGAATGCAGTCGAATGTGGGAGTGGGCTTGCTCGCGAAGGCGGCAGTAAAAGCGCTACAAAACTCAGGGCAGCGGCGAGAATGGCGAGCTGCCATCTGCGCTCTGCAGTTCCTGCAGGTAGTTGCGGAAAATCTGGCCCAGCACCTGGGTCGCGGTTTCCAATTCATTGCGCTGCATGTGCTCGGCGACTTCGTCGGCAGTGTCCAGCGCGTCTTCGGCGCCGTTGACCGCCGCCATCTTCAGCACGATATACGCCTGAACGTTATTGGCCGGCACACCTTCACCTTTGAAGAACATGGTGCCGAGCTGGAATTGCGCCTGCGCGTGGCCCTGCAACGAGGCTTTCTCGAAGTAACTCAAGGCTTTGTTGAGGTCGCGGGCGGGGTTCTTGCTGTCGTGGTAGTACTCGCCCAACTCGTATTGCGCCTGCGCATCTCCACCGTCGGCCTGTTTCTGGCACGCGCTCAGGGCTTCGGCCTGGCTGTCTGGCTGGGTATTGAGGGTGCAACGACCCATCGCTGGGATTAACAACGAGTTGCCGCCTGCTTGTGCATGTGCCAGCAGCGGCTGAAGGAGCAACAGGCAGCCCAGAACCAGGGTGCGGCCGGTGCGTTTCATGGGAATCGACTTACCTCTGACGGGGCGCGCGGATCCTCGGGGGATCCAATAAGCGCGCATTATGAAATAAGCAGGCCTCTGCTTACAAAGTCTTTACTCGTTTTTCTGCTGGTTGGGCAAGTTATCTGCCGGATTGCAGGTGGTTTCTCGAAAAAACTCGGAAATCTCTGTAAACAAAGTAGCAAATCAGACACCGCTGGGGCGGCGCCTGATTTTTTCCGTCGTTTATTTCAAGGCCGCGAAGGCGCGCTCGGCGGCATCGAGGGTCAGTTTCAGCTCGGCGTCGCCATGGGCGATCGAGGTGAAGCCGGCTTCGAAGGCGCTCGGTGCCAGGTAAACGCCGCCTTCGAGCATCAGGTGGAAGAAGCGCTTGAACAGATCGGCATCGCTGCCCATCACGTCATCAAAGGTGACGATGTCATCGGCGCCGCTGAAGTACAGGCCAAACATGCCGCCCGCCTGGGTCGTCACAAACGGGATGCCGGCGGCATCGGCACGCTGTTGCAGGCCGTCGAGCAGGCGGGTGGTGTAGTCGGTCAGCTCGGCGTGGAAGCCAGGGCGGCTGATCAAGCGCAAGGTGGTCAGGCCGGCAGCCATCGCCAGCGGGTTACCCGACAAAGTGCCTGCCTGGTACACCGGGCCCAGCGGCGCGATGTGCTGCATGATTTCGCGCTTGCCGCCGAAGCAGCCGACCGGCATGCCGCCGCCGATGATCTTGCCGAAGGTGCTCAGGTCCGGCGTGACGCCGTAGTGCGCCTGTGCGCCGCCGAGTGCAACGCGAAAACCCGTCATCACCTCGTCGAAAATCAGCACCACGCCGTGCTTGTCGCACTGCTCGCGCAGGCCTTCGAGAAAGCCCGGCGCCGGTGGTACGCAGTTCATGTTGCCGGCCACCGGCTCGACGATGATGCACGCCACGTCTTGCCCGACTTCATCGAGCATCTGCTCGACGGCCGCGATGTCGTTGAACGGCAGGGTCAGGGTGTGTTTGGCAAACGCCGCAGGCACGCCGGCCGAGCTGGGTACGCCCTGTGTCAGCGCGCCCGAACCGGCTTTGACCAGCAGGCTGTCGGAGTGGCCGTGGTAGCAGCCTTCAAACTTGATGATGCTGTCGCGACCGGTGAAACCACGGGCCAGGCGAATCGCGCTCATGGTGGCTTCGGTGCCGGAGCTGACCATCCGCACCATCTCCATCGACGGCACGATTGAGCACACCAGGTCAGCCATCTCGGTTTCCATGGCGGTCGGCGCGCCGTAGGAGAGGCCGTGTTCCAGCTGCTTGCGCACCGCGTCGAGTACGTCCGGGTGGCTGTGGCCGAGGATCATCGGACCCCAGGAGCCGACGTAGTCGACGTAGCGCTTGTCATCTTCGTCAGTGACGTACGCGCCTTCGGCATGCTTGAAGAACAGTGGCGTGCCGCCCACGCTCTTGAACGCACGCACGGGGGAGTTCACCCCGCCGGGGATGTGTTTCTGGGCATTGGCAAACAGGGTTTCGGAACGGGACATGATCGGGCTCTCTAAACTGAATATTTAAGAAGATCGTTGAAGGCGCGGGCGCGACGCGTCACTTCCTGGGTGCTGTCCGCACCGAACAGGCCGTGCACCACGGCCAGCAGGTCAGCGCCATGCGCCACCAGCGGTTCGGCGTTCTCCAGGGTGATGCCGCCGATCACGCAGATCGGCAGCTGCAGGCGCGCGCGGGCCTGGGCCAGCATCGTGACGGTGGCGGCAGAAGCGCCCGGCTTGGTGTTGGACGTGAAGAAGCGGCCGAAGGCGACATAGCTGGCGCCTTCCTTGGCGGCCTGCTCGGCCAGCTCGATCTGGCTGTGGCAGGTCGCGCCGATGATCGCCTTGGAGCCCAGCAACGCGCGGGCCGGGGTCAGCGGGCCGTCGGTCTGGCCCAGGTGCACGCCGACGCCCAGGCGCGCGGCCAGCTCGGCGTCGTCGTTGATGATCAGTTGGGTCTTGTAGCGCGAGCACAGTTCGCGCAGCTTCTCGGCCTCACGCAGGCGCCGGGCTTCGTCGCTGCTTTTGTCGCGGTACTGCAGCAGGGTCACGCCACCGTCCAGCGCCGCTTCGACGTAGGCGAGGAACTTGCCAGCCAACAGTTGGCTGTCGGTAATGGCATACAGGCCACGTAGTTTCATCGGGCAGGCCCCTTCGAGCAGAAAAAGTTACGAGCAGAAATCCAGCGGCAACCGACGCGGTACGAACTGGCCCTGACCGAGTTGTTCGGCGTCACGCAGGGTGCGCCAAGTGTAGTTGAGGGCCGATTGCACCGCGCTGACCAACCCTTCGCCCTGGGCGATCCGGCCGGCCAGGGCACTGGCAAGCGTGCAGCCCGAACCGTGATAGCTGCCGGGCAAGCGCTGGCAGGTGAAGGTCTGGCGCGTGCCGTCACGGCTGTACAGGCGGTTGTGCACTTCATGCTCGTCGCCATGCCCGCCGGTGATCAGCAGGTGCTTGATGTACGGCAGCAGCTTTTCGGCGCATTCGTCTGCCGTGCCCTCGGGCAGTTCGGCGAGGATGCGCGCTTCGGGCAGGTTCGGCGTGGCGATCAGCGACAGCGGCAACAGCCGCTCGCGCATGGCATAGCCGACTTCGTCCTTGCCCAGGCTGCCACCGCCGCCGGCGCGCAGCACCGGGTCGCAGACGACCGGCAGGTGCGGGTGCGCCTGCAGCAGTTCGACCACGGTGTCGACCATCGCGGTGGAACCGAGCATGCCCAGCTTGACCGCCGCCACTTCGGAGTCGCCGAGCACGGCATTGGCCTGGGCCAGCACCCACTCGCGGTCGAGCACGCGGAAATCGCTGACGTTGACGGTGTTCTGCACGGTCAGGGCGGTGACGGCCGGAGCCGCATGGCAGCCCTGGGCGAGCAGGGCTTCGATATCTGCCTGCAAGCCGGCGCCACCACTGGGATCATGGCCGGAGAGACAGAGGACAACGGGGCGAGAGCTGTAGATATTCATGGTGCGCGAGCTTACCACCAAACGCTTTTTGCGTGGCTGTCGGGTGAGGGTTGAATGTTGCCGTGGTTGTGACGCTTTTTTGGCGCTTTTTCACTCGAGAAAACCCGCTGAAACCCGCGTCCTAGAGCCTTTCAAAAAATTATTTCAATGGTGTCCAATGGCCTTTAGCGGCTATGCTAAAGTGGATCCAAACAACTTAATGTACCGCCGGTGTACGTCTTCTCAAAAGGAATGGGGGGCTTTTGACATAACCGGACACGCCACGCTGGGGCTCTATGCGCTATTTGCTGATTTTATTGTTGTGCGGGCTGCCAATGCTCGCCAGCGCCATCGAGTTCAACCAGGACACGCGAAGCCTGCCGCTGGGCCGAGTCATGCAAGTGCTCGAAGACCCCACCGATGCGCTGACCATCGCCGACGTCAGTTCACCCGCCTACGCCGCCCAATTCAAGCCCCATGACAAAGCCACCCTCAACGCCGGCTATTCGCGCTCGGTGTTCTGGCTCAAGGTGGACCTGCATTACCTGGCCAAGGACCCGCGCGCGCCGCGCACCTGGTTTTTGGAGTTGGCCTACCCACCGCTGAATCACCTGGACCTGTACCAGAACGACGGTACCGGCACCTACCGGCTGACCTCCCGCACGGGCAGCGCATTGCCGTTTTCCAGCCGTGAAGTACGCCAGAGCAACTACCTGTTCAAGCTCAACTTTGTGCCCGATCAACAGCAGACGGTCTACCTGCGCCTGCAAAGCGAAGGCTCGATCCAGGCGCCCTTGACGCTGTGGGCCGGCACCGCTTATCTGGAACAACAACCCCTGCGCCTGTCTGTGCTCGGGGTGATCTACGGCGTGCTGCTGGGGATGCTGGTCTACAACCTGTTTATATACCTGAGCGTGCGCGACACCAGCTACCTCTATTACATCCTTTATATCGCCTCGTTCGGCCTCTACCAGCTGTCGGTCAATGGCGTGGCGGTGGAGTACTTCTGGCCGAACAACCCGTGGTGGGCGAACGCGGCGGTGCCGTTCCTGATCGGCTCGGCGGCGCTGTTCGGCAGCCTGTTCGCCCGCAGTTTCCTGCACACCGCGCAGCACAGCCGCTGGCTCAACCGCATCCTGCTGGGGCTGGCGGCCTGCGGCGCGGTCGTCATGGCGCTGGCGCTGCTGACCAGCTATGCGGTGGCCTTGCGCCTGGCCACCGGCCTGGCGCTGGTGTTTACCGTGACCATCTTCGTGGCTGCCATCAAGGCCTGGTATTGCGGCCAGCGCATGGCGCGCTATTTCATCATCGCCTGGTCGGCGTTCCTGCTAGGTGGGGTGATCAATACCCTGATGGTGCTGGGCTACCTGCCGAATATGTTTCTCACCATGTACGCCAGCCAGATCGGTTCGGCGATCGAAGTGGCGCTGTTGTCCCTGGCGTTGGCCGACCGCATCAATTCCATGCGCGAGCAGCAGGCGCAGATCCTGTTCGATGCCAGCCAGAAGCTTGAAGTGCTCAACCAGCAGTTGGCCCGCAGCAACCGGCTCAAGGATGAATTCCTTGCGACCCTGACCCATGAATTGCGCACGCCGATGAACGGCGTGATCGGCTCCCTCGAACTGATGCAAACCGTGCCGCTGGGCGACGACCTGGCGCAGTACCAGCAAACCGCCGCCGGTTCGGCGCGGGACATGATGCGCATGGTCAACGGCATTCTGACGCTGACCGAATTGCAAGCCGGACGCCTGACTCCCCAGCCCAAGGTCTTCAGCCTGCGCGGCGCGCTCGACGGGTTGCGCCAGCAATTCAATGCCAGCGCCCAGAGCAAAGGCCTGGCGTTTTCCATCGACGTGGCGGACGAGTTGCCGGACCGCGTGATGGGTGATGCCGACAAACTCCTGCAGTGCCTGGATTGCCTGCTGGACAACGCTTTCAAGTTTACCCATGAGGGCTCGGTGCGCCTGCGGGTGGTGGGCGTGCCGCAGAGTGACGGTGGCGTGCGCTTGAGTTTTATCGTCACCGACACCGGTATCGGCTTCGCCTTCCTCGACGAGGCCACGCTGTACCAGCGTTTCTTCCAGCTTGATGGCTCGACCACCCGCGAATACGGTGGCCTGGGGATTGGCCTGGCGATTTGCCGGCAGTTGATCGAACTGCTGGGCGGGCGCCTCACCCATCACTCCGAGCCGGGCAAGGGCAGTCGCTTCCAGTTGGAGATGCAGGTCAGCCTGGTGGCGCCGGAGCCAAAGCGGACACCCGATCGGCAGCGTGGCCCGCAGGAGTGCACGGTGCTGCTGGTGGATGACAACAGCGTGGGCCAGCTGGCTGTGCGCGGCATGTTGCTCAAGCTCGGTTATCGGGTAAAAACCGTGGACAACGGGCCTTCCGCATTGGCGAGCCTGCAGGCCGAGACATTCGACGCAGTATTGTTGGATATACCTGAAGGCGGTTTCTCGTTGTGCTGTCAGATTCGTGCACTGCCTGGCTGCGCTGAGTTGCCGGTGATTGCCTTGAGTACGTCGCTGAATGTGTCCGAGCGCGAGCATTGCCATGGCATCGGCGTCTCCGAGCGCCTGGCCAAGCCCGTGCGTTTCGACGCTTTGCAGGCGGTGCTGGAGCGTCGATTGTTGGGGCAAGTAGAGGGCGAAAGCGCCGTACATTCGGCGGGTATGCCACTTTTTTAAGCCCGGTGTCGGTGCTTAACTGAAATTCAGGCCTCAAATCGACGTGGCCTTTTTTCCAGGAGGCCCGTCATGAACCTGCACTCGTTCGCCGAAACCCACGACGTCACCAACCAGCCGCCATCTCTGGATGGCACCAACCTCTACCGCATCGACCTGCCCCTGCAAGAGTGGTCGCGCCGCTTCGGCGCCGGCTGGGCCGAGACGCGCATCGATGCCTACGGGGAGCTGGCCGGCGGGCCGTTGATGGCGGCCGGATTCCTGGCGAACCAGAACAAACCGGTGTTCAACAGCCATGACCGTTATGGGCATCGCATCGACCTGGTGGAGTTTCATCCGGCCTACCACGAACTGATGCGCACCGCCGTCGAACACGGCCTGCCGTCGCTGCCGTGGGCCCATCCGCAGTCCGGCGCGCATGTCGCCCGCGCGGCCATGACCTACCTGCACAGCCAGGCCGAAGCCGGCACCGGCTGTCCGTTGACCATGACGTTTGCCTGCGTGCCGGCCCTGCGCCTGCAGCCGGATCTTGCGCAGACCTGGTTGCCGAAAGTCCTCAGCACCGAATACGACCCGCGCAACGTCGGCATTGCCCACAAGGGCGGTGCCACCATCGGCATGGCCATGACCGAGAAACAAGGCGGCACCGACGTGCGCGCCAACACCACCCGCGCCTATCCGGTAGGCGCCGGTGGCCCGGGGCAGGCCTACGAGCTGGTGGGGCACAAGTGGTTCTGCTCGGCGCCGATGTGCGATGCGTTCCTGACCCTGGCGCAGACTGACAAGGGCCTGACCTGTTTCCTCCTGCCTCGGCACCGCCCGGATGACACGCGCAACGAGTTCTATATCCAGCGCCTGAAAAACAAACTCGGGAATTGCTCCAACGCCTCCAGCGAAGTCGAATTTCGCGGCGCCCTGGCCTGGATGATCGGCGAAGAGGGCCGTGGCGTACCGACCATCATCGAGATGGTCGCCATGACCCGCTTCGACTGCATGGTCGGCTCCAGTGCCCTGATGCGCCAGGCGTTGACCCAGGCCAGCCATCATTGTGCCCATCGTTCCGTGGGCGGGCGTGTGCTCAGCGAGCAACCGCTGATGCAAAACGTGCTGGCCGACCTGGCCTTGGAAAGCGAAGCCTCGCTGGCCTTGAGCATGCGCATGGGCCGGGCGCTGGATCATCTGGATAATGAGCAGGAAGCCAAGTTCGCCCGGCTGGTGACGGCGGTGGGCAAGTATTGGATCTGCAAGCGTGCGCCGGCGATGATCAACGAAGCCGCCGAGTGCATGGGCGGTGCCGGCTATGTGGAGGACAGCATCCTGCCGCGCCTGTACCGTGAGGCGCCGGTGAATTCCACGTGGGAAGGTTCCGGCAACGTGCAATGCCTGGACGTGCTGCGCGCCCTGTCCAAAGAGCCGGGCGTGCTCGAGGCGCTGTTCGTCGAATTGGGCGACGGGCACGGCGACAGGCAACTGGCGCGGCATATCGAGCAACTGAAGTCGGCGTTCATGGACACCCAGGACATCCAGTACCGCGCGCGGCAACTGACCGAGGACATTGCCGTGGCGCTGCAGGCCAAGCTGCTGCTGGAGGCCGGGAATGCGGCGGTCAGCGATGGGTTTATCGCCAGCCGGCTGGGTGAATCGTCCGGCCGCGTGTATGGCACCTTGCCGCGAGGTGTCGATGTGGAGGCCATCGTCGCGCGCTCAACCCCGCAATCCTGATCACCGTCCCGTGTAGGCGCCGGCTTGCCGTCGATAGCGGCCTTGAGACATGTATTGAATTCAAGGGCCTTATCGCCGGCAAGCCGACTCCTGCAAGGTAATGTGTTTCCAAATCGGTGTTTCGGTGTGGCCGGGATACAGGCAAGATAAAGGCCTGCACGTCAGAACACAGGATGCTTACCGTGACCGAAGCTTTTGTTGTCGTTCAAACCGCTGAAGAAGCCGTGGATCGGCTGGCGGCTCTGCATGAGCGTGCTACCGGCGCCCTCAACCAAGCCCTCAAGCAATACCTCAAAGACCGCGTCGAACCCGACGCCGAACAACGCGCGCTGTTTCGCTATCCGGAACTGCGCTTGACCTACCACTGCCACGGCGAAGTCCCACAGACCACCCGGGCGTATGCCAAAGTCCAGTTGCCGGGTACCTACAGCGTTACCGTCACCCATCCGGCGGCGTTCCGTAAGTACCTGCTGGAACAACTGGTGCCGCTGATGCATGACTTCACCGTGACGGTGGAAGTCGGCGTCAGCCAACAGAACATCCCGTACCCGTATGTGGTGGAGCAGGGCGACGAACTGGCCGGCTCCGGCGTGACGGCCGCGACCCTCGCCCGTGTGTTCCCCAGCACCGACCTGTCGGCCGCCACCGATGGCATCGCCGATGGCCTGTACGACTGGGAAAACACCGACCCGCTGCCCTTGGCGTTGTTCGACGCGGCGCGCGTGGACTTTTCCCTGCGCCGCCTGGTGCACTACACCGGCAGTGACTGGCGCCATGTGCAGCCGTGGATCCTGCTGACCAACTACCATCGCTATGTCGACCAGTTCATCTTGCATGGCCTGGAGCAACTGCGCAGCGACCCGCGTTTCATCCGCATGGTGCTGCCAGGCAACGTGGTGATCGACAAGAGCATGGACCACGGTGAAGCATCGGCGATTGCCGCCGGCGTGGTGTGGCATCGCTACCAGATGCCGGCCTATCACCTGCAGGCCACTGATGGCCACGGCGTGACCCTGGTGAATATCGGCGTCGGCCCGTCCAACGCCAAGAACATCACCGACCACCTGGCCGTGCTGCGCCCGCATTGCTGGCTGATGATCGGTCACTGCGGCGGCCTGCGCCAATCGCAGACCATCGGTGACTATGTATTGGCCCACGCCTATATGCGCCGCGACGGGATTCTCGACCGCGTGGTACCGCCGAATATCCCGATCCCGGCCCTGGCCGAAGTGCAGCTGGCCTTGCAGCAAGCGGCGGCCAATGTCACCGGCGAAAAAGGCGAAGAGCTGAAAAAACGCCTGCGCACCGGCACCGTGCTGACCTACGACGACCGCAACTGGGAACTGCGTTGGGCCCAGGAGCGCCCGTTGATCAACCTGTCCCGCGCAGTGGCCGTGGACATGGAAAGCGGCACCATCGCCGCCCAGGGTTATCGCTTGCGCGTACCGTACGGCACCTTGTTGTGTGTGTCGGACAAACCGCTGCACAGCGAAATCAAGCTGCCGGGTTCGGCCAACGCGTTCTATGAACGTGCGGTCAGCCAGCACTTGAAGATCGGCATCGAGGCGGTCGACCTGTTGCGCACCGAACTCAACTCGCTGCACTCGCGCAAACTGCGCAGCTTCGACGAGCCGCCGTTCCGCTAAGCGGTTGGGATGGTCATTTAGCGGTCAGGCCACTAGCATTGTCGGTCCTGACCGTTAGATGTTCCTTTTGCCATGTCCCGTCCTGCTCGTCCCGATTCGCGCCGCCCCGGCGTGAAACCCCCGTATTCCGCTGCGCGTCGAGTCGCCAAGGCGCCACCCGCGGAGCCGAAGTTGATCCTGTTCAACAAGCCTTTCGATGTGCTGACCCAGTTCAGCGACGAAGGCGGGCGGGCGACCCTCAAGGATTTTATCGACATCCCCGGCATCTACCCCGCCGGCCGCCTGGACCGTGACAGCGAAGGCCTGTTGCTGCTGACCAACGACGGCCAGTTGCAGGCACGCATCGCCGACCCCAAGCACAAGCTGGCGAAGACCTATTGGGTGCAAGTCGAAGGCGAGCCGACCGAGGAGCACCTGCAACGCCTGCGCAATGGCGTGGAACTCAACGACGGCATGACCCTGCCCGCCGAAGCCCGGCGGCTGGATGAGCCTGAGTTATGGCCGCGCAACCCGCCGGTACGCTTTCGCAAAAACATACCGACTTACTGGCTGGAGCTGGTGATTCGAGAAGGGCGTAACCGTCAGGTTCGGCGCATGACCGCCGCGGTCGGGTTGCCGACCTTGCGCCTGGTGCGCGTGCGAATTGGCGATTGGTCGATCGATGGCCTGGATCAAGGCCAGTGGAAGGAAGTGCCGGCGCGCTTATAAGGCGCCGGACTCGATCAGGCCGATCACCACGCTCTTGATGATGAATGCAGCCACGCCCAGGCCGAGCACGAAGAACAGGATGAACGAGCCAAAGCGCCCGGCCTTGGACTTCTTTGCCAGGTCCCAGACGATAAAGCCCATGAAAATGATCAGGATGGTGACCAGGCCAGTCATCATCCATTCTTCAAACAGGGCGGGATCGATGTTGTTCATGGGCTCTTCCGACGGGGCAGGCGGCAAGTATAAGGCAGCGTCTTCAACACAACATTGATTTGGATCGAGGTACGGTCCAAATGTGGGAGCCGGTTTGCTCGCGAAAGCGCAGTGTCAGTCAACGCATGTATTGACGGAATCAGCGCTTTCGCGAGCAAGCCCGCTCCCACAGGGGATTTTCAGTGTTGTTGAAATCAGGTACGCAAATGAGTCAGCGGCAATTCGGTGCTGTTGAGCACCTGGTTCAGCACGAAGCTGGAGCGCACGCTGGTCACGCCTTCGATGCGGGTCAGGTGACCCAGCAGTAGCTTCTGGTAGTGATCCATGTCCGGCACCACCACTTTCAGTTGATAGTCGGCGTCCATGCCGGTCACCAGGCTGCATTCCAGCACTTGGGGCAGGGTGCGGATGGCCGCTTCGAAATTCTCGAAACGCTCCGGGGTGTGACGGTCCATGCCGATCAGCACATAGGCGGTCAGGCTCAGGCCGAGCATCTTGCGGTCGAGCAAGGCGACCTGGCGTGCAATGTAGCCGTCGTCCTCCAATTGCTTGACCCGGCGTGAGCAGGGCGAAGGCGACAGGCCGATACGCTCGGCCAACTCCTGGTTGGAGATCCTCGCGTCGCGCTGCAATTCCGCCAAAATACTCAGGTCGTATCGGTCAAGCTTGCTCATTGGGTCGGCCTTTGTCGTAACTATTGCGGTGAATTATCCATGAAGGGTTAAAAATTGCGCAAGCACTGTTTATTGACGCAATCTTCGCAATCATCTGTCGGACGTTGGCGGGTATCGTTATCAACAGAATCACCGCCTGGACAACAGTCCACAGCAGCTCGCCCAATCAGGCCCGCTGCGGCCGCCACCCCAGCAGGGTTGAGTTGGCCTCCAGGCTGCACACTGTCCACAAGACGGCGTGAGGTGAGCCAACGTCAAAAGCGTTGAGCCAGGACGAAGTTCTCAAGGGGTGGCCGACGGGTCACCCCTTTTCTTTTGCCTTGATAAAATTGTTCTCGTGACTGATAACCTGTCTCAGAACCGGGCGCGGCTTTTCCAGTCTTATCTATGAGGCCGGACGTTCTAGGCCCTTATCCGCAGTGAGGAATAGCATGAAGCGCATCTGGCGTATGGCAGGTGTAGGTTTGCTGATGGTGACCGTCGGCACGCAAGTGATGGCAGATGACCCGCGCCCTGAAGGCGGCGGTCAGCATGAACGAGGGCCGGAAGGCGGTCGGCAAGGTAACGAACAGCCGCGACCGCAAAACAACCAGCCTCGCCCGCAGAACAATCAACCACGGCCGGAAAACACTCAGCCGCGTCCGCAGAACCAGCACTTCGAGAACAACCAGCCGCGTCCCCAGAATCCGCATTTTGATCGCGCCGAGCAGCAGCCGCACGGTGGCGGGCAATGGCAGGGTCGCCCGCAAGGGGCAGAACAGCCTCGGCCAGCGCCGCAGCCGGCGAATAACCTGCCGATCCAGGGGCGTCCGGATACCGTGCGCCAAACCCAGGAACCGCGCCAGGGCAACTACCAAGACATCCCACGTCGCAATGATGGCAATCAGCACTGGCAGGCCGGCAATGGTCCCGGCCAACGTCCGGGCGGTGGCTTCAACAACGGTCACCCGAATGACAATCGCTGGCCGGGTCGCCCCGACGGGCATGGCAATGGTTGGGGGCCCGGCCCGCAGTATCGTCCCGGTTATACCGTCGACCGTTTTCCCGACCGCAATTACCGCGTGCCGTACCGTGGCCAGGATTACTTCTTCTCCGGCGGCTACTGGTATCGCCCGCAAGGCCCGCGCTACGTGGTGGTAACGCCGCCGTATGGGATTCGCGTGCGCTACCTGCCGGACTACGCGCGTGAAGTGTGGGTGGGCAGCGCGTTGTTTTTCCTCGCGGCCGGTGCCTACTACACCTACGAAAGCACCTCCCAGGAATACGTGGTGGTGCAACCGCCGACCGCAGTGCCTGGGCCGCAGCCGGCGCCGCAAGGCAACGGGTATGACGTGGTGGCCTACCCCGCCAACGGCCAGTCACCGGCCCAAGTGCAGCAGGACGGTTATGACTGTTATCGCTGGGCGGTGCAGCAAAGCGGCTTCGACCCGCAGGCCGTCACCTACGCGCCCGATCCGGCGGTGGTGCAAACCTACCGCCAGGCACAGGGCAACTGCCTGAGCAGTCGCGGGTATCAAGTGCAGTATTGATAAGCTGCAAGCTGCAAGCTGCAAGCTACAAGCCGCAATCTTCACTCTTGAGGCTTGAGGCTTGAGGCTTTCCGCTTATAGCTTATAGCTGGCTTCTTGGGGTTGATCTGCGGGGTCCGCGTGTACCAGCACTTCGGCACGGGGGTAGGCTTGGTGAATGGCATCGGCGGCCTGGTCGCTGATGCCGTGGGCGACTGACAGGGTCAAATCCCCCGGCAGTTCCAGGTGCAGTTGCACGAACCAGTGGCTGCCGGAAATTCGCGTGCGCAAATCGTGCGCACCCAGCACGCCGGGCACGCCGCGCGCCAGTTCCAGCATATGCTGGCTAACCTCCGGCGGCAGCTCCTCGTCCATCAATACCGCGAAGCTTTCCCGGGCGATCTGGATCGCACTCCACAAGATGTAGGCGGCAATGCCCAGGCCGAACCAGGCGTCGACCTGATGAAAGCCCATGCCCGCCAGCACCAGTGCCACCAGGATGCTGCCGTTGAGCATCAGGTCCGAACGGTAATGCAGAGAATCCGCGCGTACCGCGTTGGAGCCGGTTTCGCGCACCACCCGGTGTTGCAGCATCAGCAAGGCCACGGTCAGCACCAGGGAAAACACAATCACACCAATGCTCAGCCACGGCGCGCCCACTGGTTCCGGGTGTTGCAGGCGCTCGTAGGCCTGGAACGCGATCAGCACCGCACTGCCGCCGATAAACAGCGCCTGGGCCATGCCTGACAGCGATTCCGCCTTGCCATGACCATAGCGATGATCGTCATCGGCCGGGCGCAGGGCGTAGTGCACGGCCAGCAGGTTCAGCAGCGAGGTCACGCCGTCGAGCAGTGAGTCGGTCAACCCGGCGAGCATGCTCACCGAGCCACTGAGCCACCAGGCGATGGCCTTGGTGATAATCAGCGCACAGGCCACGCCGACCGAGGCGCGGGTGGCCAGGCGCAGGAGCCGCGCGTGTTCGGGGCTGGTGGTCATGGGCAGTCCTTAGGCAGCGGGTTGCAGGCCCAGGGACGCGAGCTGTTGCACGCTGCCCTTGAACTGGATCATGCGCGGGTCATCCAGCGGCAGGCTGCGGCCGGTTTCCTTCTGGATGATGCTTTGCAGCTTGGCGTTGTCGACCTTGCCGTCCGCGCCGATGGCCTCGTGGAGTTTTTCCGGGGCGACCTGGGCAGTCTTGCCCGGTTCGAAGTAGATCGCGCCAGTGGCGAAGTCCACGCCGAACGCGATCAGGCCAGGGATCACATAGAACAGCAGGCCCACGGCGTCGAGCACGGCAATCGCAGGGTCGATCTTGCCGTCGATCTGGCCGCGGCGGTCGGGGTAGAAAATCGAGCCGCAGGCCGTCAACTGGCTCAGCAGGGTGACGGCGAGGACACCGCCAATGACACGGGAAGCGATACGCATGAAGACTCTCCTGAACACGGTTGATACGAAACTATAAGCCAGCGCCCACCTTTGAGCGCATCCACAGCGAAAGAGCGGGGTGCTTGTGAGACCAGCACCGGCATCCGGCAGTTCGCCGTTATACTCGCCGCTCTGCTTTGGAGCCAGTATGAATTCGTTGCCGATCGATGATGTTTTACCCGCCCTGCGTGACGCCTTGGCGAATCGCCATGAAGCCGTGCTGGAAGCACCGCCCGGCGCCGGTAAAACCACCCGTGTGCCCTTGGCCTTGTTGAACGAGCCCTGGCTGGCCGGGCAGACCATCCTGATGCTCGAACCGAGGCGCCTGGCGGCGCGTGCTGCGGCTGAACGGCTGGCCAGTGAGCTGGGCGAAAAGGTCGGTGAAACCGTCGGCTATCGCATCCGTCTCGACAGCAAAGTCGGCCCCAATACACGGATTGAAGTGGTCACCGAAGGCATCCTCACCCGTCGCTTACAGGATGACCCGGCACTCGACGGCGTGGGCCTGCTGATCTTCGACGAATTCCACGAACGCAGCCTCGACGCCGACCTGGCGCTGGCCCTGAGCCTGAACGGGCGCGAGCTGTTTCGCGATGAGCAGCCGCTGAAAATCCTGCTGATGTCCGCGACCCTCGAAGGCGAGCGCCTGGCCAGCTTGCTGGACGACGCGCCGATCCTGCGCAGCGAGGGACGTATGTTCCCGGTGCAGACGCGCTGGGGCCGGCCGTACCAGCCGGGTGAATTCATCGAGCCGCGTGTGGTGAACACCCTCCTCGAGGCCCTGCACGACGAGTCCGGCAGTGTGCTGGTGTTTTTGCCGGGGCAGGCGGAGATTCGCCGGGTCCATCAACAACTGGCCGACGCCCTGGGCGACCGCAGCGATGTGCTGCTGTGCCCGCTGCATGGCGAGTTGGACCTCAACGCCCAGCGCGCCGCCATCGACCCGGCCCCGGCCGGCAAACGCAAAGTGGTACTCGCCACCAACATCGCCGAGACCAGCCTGACCATCAATGGCGTACGTGTGGTGATCGACGCCGGGCTGGCGCGCGTGCCGCGTTTCGACCCTGGCAGCGGCATGACCCGCCTCGATACCCAACGCATCTCCCGCGCCAGTGCCACCCAGCGCGCCGGCCGGGCAGGGCGCCTGGAGCCGGGGGTGTGTTATCGCTTGTGGTCCGAGGACCAGCATGAAGGCCTGGCCGCGTATGGCAGTGCGGAAATCCTCGCCGCCGATCTCGCCGGCCTGGCGCTGCAACTGGCGCGTTGGGGTGTCACACCCACGCAACTGGTGTGGCTCGATGTGCCGCCGACCGCCGCCTATGCCCAGGCCCAGGATTTGCTGCAGCGCCTGGGGGCGTTGAATGACGATACGCTGACCGCGCATGGCCAGAAAATGGCCGAGCTGCCGGCCCATCCGCGTATCGCCCATCTGCTGTTGCGCGGCCAGGATCTGGGCCTCGCGGCGACCGCGTGTGAGGTCGCCGCGCTCTTGGGGGAGCGCGATATTTTGCGCGGCGCTGGCGCGGATTTGCACAGTCGCCTGGCGTTGCTGTCCGGTGAAGAACGCGCGCGCGGCACCCAAGGCGGCGTGCAGCGGGCCAAGCAACTGGCGCGGCAATACCGTGGCTATCTAAGAGGCAAGGCCACCCAGCCGGTGGCCGATCCCGACCACCCACGCTGGCTCGGTGCCCTGCTGGCGCTGGCCTACCCGGACCGTGTCGCCCAGCAACGTCGCCCCGGTGGCGCCGAATATCGCCTGGCCAACGGCCGAGCGGCGCTGTTCGCCGAGGCCGACAGCCTGATGAAACAACCCTGGCTGGTGATCGCTGACCTCGGCAGTCGCCAGGGCCAGCGTGAAGAACGTATCTACCTGGCGGCCGATTTTGATCCGGCACTGTTCGACACGGTGCTGGCCGAGCAAGTGCGCACCGTGGACCAGCTGGATTGGGACGAGCGTGAAGGCGTATTGCGTGCCGAACGCCAGCGCAAAGTCGGCGAACTGGTGCTCAGCCGTGAACCGCTGACCGGCCTGGACGAGTCCGCCCGCAGCCAGGCGCTGGTCAACCTGGTGCGCCGCAAAGGCCTGGAGTTGCTGCCCTGGACGCCTGAACTGCGCCAATGGCAGTCCCGCGTCATGCTGCTGCGCCAGCTGGACGCCGGCAAAACCAGCGAATGGCCAGATATCAGCGACACCGCCTTGCTCGCCAGCCTCGAACACTGGCTGATGCCCTACCTGGGCAAAGTCTCGCGCCTGAGCCATTTCGCCCACCTGGATATTTCCAGCTTCCTGCATAACCTGTTGCCGTGGCCGCTGCCCCAGCGGCTCGACGAACTGGCGCCGCAACATGTGAAGGTGCCGTCGGGCTCGTCAGTGCGTTTGGACTACAGCGAACAGCCGCCGATTTTGGCGGTGCGTCTGCAGGAATTGTTCGGCCTGGCCGACACCCCGCGCATTGCCGGCGGGCGCCAAGTGGTGAAGCTGCACCTGCTGTCCCCGGCACGGCGGCCGGTGCAGGTGACCCAGGATCTGGCGAACTTCTGGCGCAGTACCTACGCCGAAGTGAAGAAGGATCTGAAGGGTCGTTACCCCAAGCACTATTGGCCGGATGACCCGCTGGTGGCGGAGGCGACCGCCAGGATCAAGCCGAGAAAGTAGCGACCGCCGGGATCAAATGTGGGAGCCGGCTTGCCTGCGACTGCGGTGCAGCCGACACACCGCGTCGTCTGCATCGCCGGCAGGCCGGGCTCCTACAGGTGTTGGTTATTGCGCGGCGGGCAGCAGGAACCGTGCGATCACCGGCAGATGGTTGGAAATACGCAAGGTATCCTCCTGTCGCACCTTGGCCTGCACCCGTTTGATCCGTGGGCTGTAGAACAGGTAATCGAGCGTGCGATCCGGGCCTTCGATGCCGGGATCATTCGGAAAGTGCGTCAGCCATTTCTCACGATCAATCCCGCTCGATTCGCTGTTACTCGGGATCATCGGGTACTTGTCCCACAGCAGGTGCAACTCGCTGTCCGGCGAATACCGTCCGCGTTTGCCCGCGTCCAGGCGCAGGAATTGCCCCAGGGGCAGCAGGTTGAAATCACCGCCGATCAACCAGGGCGTGCCGCGACCTTCGAACTTATCCAGCAACTTGACCGTGGTTTGCACCTGCGCCTGCACCGCGCTGCGGCCCGGGGCGTCGCCGTCCAGGCGGGTGTTGAGCACTGCCAGCTGGCCGCCATCACTCAGTGGCAAGTAGGTCAGCAGCAAGGCGGGCTTGGGCTGGAACTGACGGCTGATGAAGTTGGCGTCCGGCGCCGGCAATTGCAGGCGCTCGGCGTGTTCGATCTGGTAGCGGCTCAGGGTCGCCAGCTTGCGGCCGACGCTGCCGAAGATATGCCGGTCGGGGACGAAGTCGGCTTTCCAGTCGAAGGTCTGGGCGCTGCAGGGGTAGAGGTCGACCAGGCGTTCCTGGAGCAGGGCCAGTTGGTCCTGGTAGTGGGAGGGCTTGGCGTTTTCGTCGAGTTCCTGCAGCAGCAGGATGTCGGGTTGTTCGTCGCGGATCACCCGCGCCACTTCGTCGAGGCTGGCGGCCATGTCTTCCACGGTGGGGCGGTCGTCGGGGCCGCTGCCGTCGGTGGTGTCGTACCAGAACACGTAGTTCTTGCCGGCCAGGTATTGCACATTCCAGGTCATGACCTTGAGCGCCTGCCCTGGCAACAGGGTCGGCGCACGCGGCGCAACACAGCTCACGGGCAGGATTTCCTTGGGCTCGGGGCGCCAGGTCAGGCTGTAGATCAGGGCCGTCAGCAGGCCTGCAATGATCAACAGGCCCAGCAAGGTTATGCGCAATAAACGGGTCATCGGCTCGGCTTATAGCGTTTCGGGAGTGGCACGGAGCATATCACCGCGCGTCGGCATCGCCACCGATCAGCATGAATAAACGAAACAGCACCACACTGGTAAACAGCTGCAGGAAGCTGTGCGCGCTGTCGATCAGCACGCCGAGCAACGGCGCAGGCTCGGGATAGGCCGCCACACTGGCGCCCTTGAGCAGCCACAGCGGTGTCATCACGCACAACAGGCACACCAGGATCCGCCAGAAATGCCCACGGGTCAGGCGGAAGCTTTCCTTCATTGCCTCCAGCGCCGGCATGCTGCGCAGTACCAGCAGGTACTCGGCAAACGCCAGCACCACCATCAACCACAGGCCCGGCAGGAAATACAGCGACAGGCCAAGCAGAATCAGCAAGGTGCTCATGGCCGTCAGCAGGGCGAAGCGCGGCCACAGGGTCAGCGCCATCGCCCACACATCCTTGGTGCGCGGCGATTCGCCCCGGGTGCGGGCGTCGAGAAACAGGATCAAGGCGCCGGTGTACAGCGGGTACACCAGCAATCCCACCACCACGCTGTAGCCGGGGAAGGCATCCGGGCCCAGCGTGTGGTCGAGCACCTGTTGCAGCAGGGCCTCCAGGATGACCAACGGCAGGCATAGCTGAACGATGGCACCCAGGTTGTTCCGGGTAAAACGGAAAGAGTCGCGCAATACGTCTAACGGATTCATCAGGTTCATCGCAGGCCTGGAAACAAGGGCGACACTTTAACCGATCAGGGTTGCAGGGACGCAAACGTAAACCTTGAGTAAAGACCATTGAAACAACTGGTAACAGCCCCATAACTAGAGTGCACCTGGCCTGATCACAGGCAGGACCACGATTTCTACCGGCAATCTAACGAGGTCGCCATGAACAGCGAAGAGCAAACCCTGATCGATGGACTGTTTTCACGGTTGCAGCAAGCCGAAACGGACTCAGCCCCCCGCGATGCGCAAGCAGAAGCGCGGATCAAGGAGCACATGACTCGCCAACCGGCCGCCGGGTACTACATGACCCAGTCGATCCTGGTGCAGGAACACGCGCTCAAGAGCCTCGACGCGCAGAACAAGCAGCAGGCGCAGCAGATCCAGCAATTGCAGGAGGAGCTAGAGCGCGCCAAGTCGTCGCAGCCAGCCCCTGCAAGCGGCGGCGGCTTCCTGTCGAGCATCTTTGGCGGCGGTTCCCGCGACCCGCAGCCAAGCCAGAGCGCCCCGGCTTCGTCGGGTGGCTGGCGTGAACCGGGCAGGCCTGCGTTTGGCCAGCCTGCGCCGCAGCAGAACTATGGCGCGCCCCAGCAGAACTATCAGCAACCGCAGCAGGCGCCTGCGGCCCCAATCGGCAGCGGCTTCCTCGGCGGCGCACTGAAAACCGCTGCAGGCGTGGCCGGTGGTGTAATGCTGGCCGAGGGCATCAGCAGCCTGTTCCACCACAACCAGCAGCCGCAGGTAGTGGAAGAAATCATCGAGCAACCGGCGCCGGCCAGCGACCAGGGCGGCTGGGGCAACGATGACCAGCGCTTTGCCGGCAATGACAGCGACAGCTGGGGCAGCAACAACTCGGACAGTTTTGCCGACAGCGACTATTCCGACGACTCTTCTTCCTTTGGCGACGACGATTCCTTCGTCTGACCTGCACTCAACCGGGGCGCTGCGTCGCCCCGGTCTGATTTTTCCCGGAAACGTTCTCGCGACTGGCATACTGGCACCCTTTCCGGGCGCTGGCGCCTGGCTGTCATGAGGAAGTGCGGTGAAGAAAATTGCAGTGTTCGCCGATGTACAAAACCTCTATTACACCGTCCGCCAGGCCTATGGTTGCCACTTCAACTACGCCGCCCTGTGGGCTGATATCAGCGCGCGCGGGCAGATCGTCGAGGCCTATGCGTATGCCATCGACCGAGGCGACAGCAAGCAGCAGCAGTTCCAGCAGATCCTGCGCAACCTGGGCTTCACGGTGAAACTCAAGCCGTATATCCAGCGCAGCGACGGCTCGGCCAAGGGCGACTGGGACGTGGGCATCACCATCGACATCATGGACGCCGCCGACCACGTCGACGAAATCGTGCTGGCCTCCGGCGACGGTGACTTCGACATGCTGCTCGACCGCATCATCCACAAGCACGGCGTCGAAGCCGTGGCGTATGGCGTGCCGGGGCTGACGGCCAACTCGTTGATACGCGCTGCCAGCCGCTACGTGCCGATCGAAGGCGCGTTGCTGCTCAAATAAGCGCTACGGCGCAATAAATAGTTAGACGGAGTTGGAACAGGTTTGGAACGTATAGCGGTCATCGACTTTGAAACCACCGGCATCACCCCGAGCAGCCACTGCCGGGCCACGGAAATCGCCGTGGTCATCCTCGAACGTGGCCAGATCGTGGACCGTTACCAGAGCCTGATGAACGCTGGCGTGCGCGTGCCCGGCTTTATCGAACAGCTCACCGGCATCAGCAACGCCATGCTGCGCAGCGCGCCGCCGGCTGAGCGGGTGATGAACGAGGTGAATGAATTCGTCGGCACCACGCCGCTGATGGCGCACAACGCTGCGTTCGACCAGAAATTCTGGGATTACGAACTGGGCCTGATCCGCCGCACCCGCCTGCAGAAATTCGCCTGCTCCCTGCTGCTGGCGCGCCGCCTGATGCCGTCGGCGCCGAACCACAAACTCGGCACGTTGAATTCCTTCGCCAAGCTGCCCCACACCGGCCAGGCTCACCGGGCGCTGGCGGATGCGGAAATGGCCGCCAACCTCACGGCGCACCTGGCCCAGGAACTGCGCCGCACCCACGGATTGCGCGAACTGTCCCACGACCTGCTGTGCACCTTGCAGAAAGTCCCGGCGGCGAAGATCAATGAGCATCTGAAGAAACATCGCGGGTTCTGATAGAACAACGCCGTTCAAATGTGGGAGGGGCGGTGTTCATCGAGGCTGCACACACTCCAGCGCCCGATCCACCACCCCCTTCGCCATCTCCAACAAATGCATCATCGCCCGCTGCTGCACATCCATCGCTTTGCCCGACGAGTGCGCAGAGCCCACCGCGTAATGCAGCACATCCGCCGCGCAAATGAAAGGGAGTGGTCTTGCTGGCCATTGAAGCAACCGCTCTTTTTGGGGGCGCTTATCTGCTTTCTGAATAGTCAGTAGGCTTGGCCTTGCTGTCCTGTCGGACCATTCTGGATTTTCCCTTCTCCCGTCTATACCCCTTCGCTGCGACCTAAGATCCCGGCTGTCATTTACGTACAGGGACTACGTCATGCAGGAAAGCGATCTTCACACAGCAATCAGGCGAAGCCAGTTTGAGCTCCAAGGCACCGGCATCGATTTCGGCTCAACTTCAAGCATGGCGTTTCATTTGGGAAACACGATGACAAGTTGCCCGGCAGTCATGGTTTTACCTCATTCGCCAGGCTGGACCCATGGCGCCAGTTACCAGTTACTCAAGCCCCTTCATGCGGACTCCTCGGTGCCGAGCACCACGTTTGACGAACTCTGGAAATGTACCCAGCAACACTATGGCTTGACGGCCGCAACGGTTCTCACTGGCGTCGCCGGCATACCTATAAACAAAATTGCCGTGGGCACTTGGGTTCATGTTGGTTCTAGCAAAACGACGAACCTGGCGAGTCTCATCGGAATGCGCTTTTTCCCTCGTACATTGATCAGGCAACCCACGGTGGCCAGAATGGCGAAAGCAACGTTTGGCACCGTCCGGGTATTTGGCATTATTGGACGGGGCATTCCTTTCGTTGCTGCGGGGTTGGCTGTCTTTGATCTAATCAGTATTGGTAAGTGCGCCTATGAGGCAAGAAATGGCAGCTAGCCCGACTAGAGCCGAGATCAGCGAAAAGGTGATTCAGCTATTCGTCGATATCATCGGTTTCATCGACCGAAGTCAGGTCACCGAGCAAACGGACTTCATCCATGACTTCAAGATTATTGATGATGATTTGACCTGCTTTGTCATGCAGATCAAGTGGCAATTCAACTTGCAAGCGACGCAGAAAGATTGGGATCACATCACCACCATCGAGCAGGTGGTCGATTTGATTGTTCAACGCTCACAGCTGTGTTGAAGCAACTGACGTCATCGCGGGCAAGCCCAGCTCCCACAGTTGACCGAGTTGCCCGGACTGTATGCGGTCTAGTGTGGGAGCTGGCTTGCCTGCGATGGCGTCGGTAGGGCCTACCTGCAAGTCAGGGAATAAACGCCATCACTGATGCTGGTGATCCCGAACCGCCTTCCAGTCCTAGTACACCTATCACTAACGTGGCGCCCTTGGCCGGAAGCCGGTCGAGGTGGGTCAGGCACTCCAGCACAATCCCGTTTCCCGCCAACACGGCATGGTTTGTCGCGAAGGCGGTGCTTTGCCCTGGATCAACCCCGTGGGTATCAATGCCAACCCCGGCAATCTGGCGCTGTTCGAGCAAAAACCGAATCGCCGCTTCACCAATCCCAGGGAAGTGTGAGCCTTGCGCGTCCTGCCCAAAAAACGCTATCGGGTCGTTCCAGAGGTGTTGCCAGCCGGTGTACATCAGCACCACCGAGCCAGGTTCGATAAGCCCGTGCTGACGTTCCCATGCTTCAATATCCAGTGGGCTGATTTCGTAGTCTGGATTGCTCTGGGTTTTACCGTGCACATCGATCACTACGGCGGGCCGCACCAAGTCTTCGGGTCGATAACCATCAATCCCCATTCCACCAGCATAAAAACTGTTCGGCGCATTCATATGCGTGGCGCTATGTTCACCCATGCTGAACCGACGAAGGAAATAGCCGTCCTTGTCCCGTGACGCGACGTCTTCAAACGCCACCGGCGGGTCCCCCGGCCACAGCGGAATACGCGGGGAGATCGGGTGACTGAGGCTGAAGACCTTGCTGGGCTTATCCACCATTTTTGCCCTCCAACTGCCCCAACGGCACCCGCCGTTCTATCGCGCTCGACAAGATGATCGAGGTCTTGCTGAACCCGAACTTCGCCACCCGGTTGATCAAATTCTCCAACTCCGGCATCGAGCCCACCGCTGCCTGCATGATCACGCACGGATCGCCCGTTACACGATGGCATTCGGTCAGTTCGGGGATTTCGGCCAGGGCATCGTAGACCTTCTGGCTGCCGTGGTTGGTCAGTCTCAGTTCCATCACGCACTGAATCGGCAGGCCGACTTTGGATAAGTCCACCTTGGCCTGATACCCGGTGATCACGCCGCTGGCCTCCAGCTTGGCCACGCGTTCGGCGACGGCGGGGGCGGAGAGGTTTACCGTGCGCGCCAGTTGCGCGTAGGAAGCGCGGCCGTCTTCGAGCAGGGCGCTGAGGAGCATGCGGTCGTATTTGTCCATGATAAGGCTCCAGGAGCGCGTGGCTTTCGAAAGTAGGGGTTATAGCCCTGATAACCATGTTTTGAAAAGTGTACTGGCGGATTAAACAGGTTTTGTAACTTATGTTTAGGCGCCTCCCTTTTTAGAATAAGCCTCTCTCATTTCTGCCATAGAGCTGCCCAATGCCAGGCCCACGTCGCTTTCCCTTACCGTTGATCGCCGCTTTTTTTGCGTTGTATGTGATTTGGGGCTCCACCTACCTGGTGATCCGCATCGGCGTGGAATTCTGGCCGCCGCTGATGCTGGGTGGGATTCGCTTCCTGGTGGCGGGGGCGGTGATGTATGGCTTCTTGCGTTGGCGCGGGGCGCCAGCGCCGACCTGGGAGCAATGGAAAGCAGCTGCCAAGATCGGCATTTTGCTGCTGACCTTCGGCAATGGCGCGGTGAGTGTGGCCGAGCACACCGGCGTCTCGTCCGGTGTGGCGGCGCTGGCGGTGGCGACCGTGCCGCTGTTCACCTTGCTGTGCGGTTATTTCTGGGGCGCGCGTAATACCCGCCTGGAATGGGCGGGCGTAATCCTGGGGATGATCGGCATCGCCATGCTCAACATGGGTAGCACATTGCAGTCGAGCCCGATGGGCGCCGCTTTATTATTGTTTGCAGCGGCGTCGTGGGCGTTTGGTTCGGTGTGGAGCCGGCGTCTGCCGTTGCCGCCGGGGGCAATGGCCAGTGCGGCGGAAATGCTGGTGGCCGGCGTGACGCTGTTGATCGCCAGCGCGCTCACCGGTGAACACCTGCAAGCCATGCCGCCGCTGGAAGGCTGGCTGGCCCTGGCGTACCTGGCCGTGTTCGGCTCGATCATCGCCTTCAACGCCTATATGTACCTGCTCAAGCATGTGCGTCCGGCGGCGGCGACCAGCTATGCCTACGTCAACCCGGCGGTGGCGGTGTTGCTGGGGATCGTGTTCATCGGCGAGACCATCGGCCTGGAAGAAGCCCTGGCGATGCTGGTGATTATCAGCGCGGTGCTGTTGATCAGCCTGCCCCAGTGGCGCAAGCCCAAGCCGGAAATAAGGTAAACTGCCGCGCATTACGCCCTTGCGCTGAATTTTTCCTACGGTAAACACATGACTTTCGCCACACTTGGCCTGATCGAACCCTTGCTGCGCGCCCTTGAGACGCTTGGCTACCAGACCCCGACGCCGGTGCAGGCGCAAGCCATTCCGGCGGTGCTGGCCGGTCGCGACCTGATGGCTGCGGCCCAGACCGGCACCGGCAAGACCGCCGGTTTCGCCGTGCCGCTCCTGCAATTGCTGACAATGGAAGGGCCCAAAGTCGCTGCCAACTCGGCCCGCGCACTGATCCTGTGCCCGACCCGTGAACTGGCCGAGCAGGTTCACGCCAGCGTTGCCGAGTACGCCCAACACCTGCCGCTGACCACTTACGCGGTGTACGGCGGCGTGAGCATCAACCCGCAGATGATGAAGCTGCGCAAGGGTGTCGACATCCTGGTCGCCACGCCGGGCCGGCTGATCGACCTGTTCCGCCAGAACGCGCTGAAACTCAACCAGCTGCAGACCCTGGTGCTGGATGAAGCCGATCGCATGCTCGACCTGGGCTTCTCCGAAGAACTGGCGAACATCTACCGCATGCTGCCGAAGAAGCGCCAGACACTCCTGTTCTCGGCGACCTTCTCCGATGACATCCGCGTGCTGGCCGGGCAGATGCTCAACGACCCGCTGAGCATCGAGGTCAGCCCGCGCAACGTCGCCGCCAATACCGTGAAGCAATGGGTGGTGCCGGTCGACAAGAAGCGCAAGCCCGAGCTGTTTGTGCACCTGATGCGCAAAGGCCGCTGGAAGCAGGTGCTGGTGTTCGCCAAGACCCGCAATGGCGTGGATGCGCTGGTGGATAAGTTGCAGGGCCTGGGCATCAATGCCGACGGCATCCATGGTGATAAACCCCAAGCGACCCGCCAACGCGCGCTGGACCGTTTCAAATCCAGCGAAGTGCAGATCCTGGTGGCCACCGACGTTGCGGCCCGTGGCCTGGACATCGAAGACCTGCCGCTGGTGGTCAACTTCGACCTGCCGATCGTGGCCGAGGATTACATCCACCGCATTGGCCGTACCGGCCGTGCGGGCAACACCGGCGAGGCGATTTCGCTGGTGTGCGCTGATGAAGTGAACATGCTGTCGGCCATCGAGATGCTGACCCGTCAGACCTTGACCCGCAAGATGGAGCCGGATTTCGAACCGGAACACCGCGTGCCGGACACCGATGCCAGCGGGCAGGTAGTGAAGAAACCGAAAAAACCGAAGAAGCCCAAGACTTCCGGTGGTGGCGGCAAGCGCAACCTCGGCAAGTGGGTGGACAGTGGTGAGGTGGCGCCGGCGGAGCCGTCGATCAAGCCGGTGCGCAAGGTCCCGGTTTTTAATACCGGGCCGCGTAAGAAGAAGTAACTGACCTTTGTGGTGAGCGGGCTCGCCCCGCGTTGGGCCGCGAAGCGGCCCTAAAACCTGCAAGCGCGGTTTATCTGTTAAAACCCTGCGGGTTTATTGGGGCTGCTTCGCAGCCTAACGCGGGGCAAGCCCGCTCGCCACAAGCCACTCCAACATCCCGCGCCCGGCTGCTCGTCCGCTGGCAAAACACCCCGTCAGCAAATACCCGCCGGTCGGCGCTTCCCAGTCGAGCATCTCCCCTGCGCAAAACACCCCCGGCAATTGCTTGAGCATCAACCGCTCATCCAACGCCTCGAACGGCACGCCACCGGCGGTGCTGATCGCCTCGTCCATCGGCCGGGTTTTCACCAGGGTCAGTGGCAGCGCCTTGATATCAACCGCCAACTGCGCCGGATCATGAAAGTGCTCGGCCGGGGTCAGCTCGCGCAGCAGCGCCGCTTTCACTCCATCCAACCCCAACTGACTGTGCAAATGCTTGCTCATCGAGCGCGAGCCACGTGGCTTGGCCAGGGCGGCCTGGACCTTGTCCAGCGGCTTGCTCGGCAGCAGATCGATATGCACGGTGGCCGCGCCGTCACGGTTGATGGCTTCACGAATCGGCGCCGACAGTGCGTAGATCAGGCTGCCCTCGATGCCCGTCGCGGTGATCACGCACTCGCCCAGTCGAGGCTTGTCATCCGCCACGCCGATAGCGACGTTTTTCAGCGGCGCGCCGGCGAATTTGCTTACCATCAAATCGCTCCAGGCCAACACCTCGAAGCCGCAGTTGCTCGATTGCAGCGGGGCGTAGGGCACGCCACGGTCTTCCAGCAACTTGAGCCACGCACCATCGGAGCCCAGGCGCGACCAGCTGCCGCCGCCCAGGGCCAGTAGCACGGCATCGCTGTGGATAGTTTTTTCGCCGTCAGGGCTGTGGATAAGTAAGTCGCCCTCGGCATTCCAGCCGAGCCAGCGATGGCGGGTGTGGATAACCACGCCCTGGTCACGCAGGCGCTTGAGCCACGCACGCAGCAGCGGTGCGGCTTTCATGTCGGTCGGAAACACGCGACCGGAGGTGCCGACAAAGGTCTGGATGCCCAGGCCGTGAATCCACTCGCACAACGCCTCGGCGCCAAACGCGCGCAGTAACGGCGCCATCTGCGGCGCGCGCTCGGCGTAACGCGACAGGAACGCCGGGTACGCCTCCGAATGGGTGATGTTCATGCCGCCCACGCCCGCCAGCAGGAACTTGCGCCCCACGGAGGGCATGCCGTCATACAGGTCGACCCGCACGCCTGCCTGGCTCAAAACTTCGGCGGCCATCAGCCCGGCGGGGCCGCCGCCGATAATGGCAACGTGGGAGGGAGCAGTAGCGGACATCAGCAGGCCTGGTGAAAACAAAAGGGCGCCCATTGTAAGCAATGGCGCGCAATTGTGGGGGGGAAGGATCGTTGTGATCGGCGAGCACGCTTCCTGTGGTGAACACCCTTCCTGTGGCGAGCGGGCTTGCCCCGCGTTGGGCTGCGAAGCAGCCCCAAACCCTAAACCCCCGTTCTAACTGACAGAACGCGACGCCCCAAAAAGGGGCTGCTACGCAACCCAACGCGGGGCAAGCCCTCTCACCACAAGGAACCCCCGCATGTCTGATCAGAAAACGTACAGTTTCCTACACGCCATGCGTGGGTTAGCTTTCAGACGCTTACGCTCAACTTATCCACAGGCCGTTCCACAGGCATTGTGGGTAACGCTCACACTTCAATGACAGCCTGATGACGTCCATACCCGTTGTGCGCTGTGATGCAGGATGCCGTGACGACGCGCCAGGGCAGGGCGGTCTTTGCTGTAGCCGCCGCCGATCACGCCCATCACCGGGATGTCGCGGCCCAGGCAGTGGCGCATCACGGCTTCATCGCGGGCGGCGACGCCGGTGTCTGTCAGCTTGAGGTAACCGAGGGCGTCGTCCTTATGCACATCGACGCCGGCGTCGTACAGCACCAGGTCGGGTTGGTACAGCGGCAGCAGGTAGTTGAGGGCGTCATCGACCACCTTGAGGTAGTCGGCATCGCCCATGCCCATGGGCAGTGGAATGTCCCAATCGCTCTGGGCCTTGCGCGCCGGGAAGTTCTTTTCGCAGTGCAGCGACACGGTGATGGCATCCGGGGTGTCGTGGAGGATGCGGGCGGTGCCGTCGCCCTGATGCACGTCGCAGTCGAAGATCAGCACGCGGTTGACCCGGCCGCTGGACAGCAGGTAATGGCTGATCACCGCCAGGTCGTTGAAGATGCAGAAGCCCGCCGGGTAATCGTAATGGGCGTGATGGGTGCCGCCCGCCAAGTGGCAGGCAAGGCCATGTTCGAGTGCCTGCTCGGCCGCGAGGATCGAGCCGCCCACCGCGCGCACGGTGCGTCGGGCCAGGGCTTCGCTCCAGGGCAGACCGAGGCGCCGCTGGTCTTCGCGGGACAACTCGCCACTCATGTAGCGTTCGATATAACCCGGTTCATGAGCCAGGGCGAGAATATCTGCCGGACACAGCTGCGGGCGCAGCAGTTGGCTGTCCTCGGTCAGGCCGCTGGCCACCAGGTGGTCACGCAACAGACGGAACTTGTCCATCGGGAACCGGTGGTCCGCCGGGAACTCGGGGCTGTAGTCATCGTGGTAGATCAATGGCAAAGGCATGGGATTTTCTGACAGGAATCTGCGAAGGATCTTAACAGCGCTGTACACTCACGCACATGGCAAGGGAGGGGACCCATGGAGCCGATACTCGAACTCGAAAGTGCACGCCTGCTGATGCGCCCATGGCGTGACAGCGACCTGCCGGACTTTGCACGCATGTGCGCCGACTCGCAGGTGATGCGCTATTTCCCGGCCAAATTGAGCCACCTGGAAAGCGCTGCGCTGATCGGGCGGATTCGTGGCCATTTCGCCGAATACGGCTTTGGCCTGTGGGCCTTGCAGCGCAAGGACACTGGCGAATTCATTGGCCTGACCGGGTTGCAGAATGTCAGCTTCGAGGCGGCTTTCACCCCGGCGGTGGAAATCGGCTGGCGCCTGGCGCGCGAGCACTGGGGGCTGGGCTATGCCAGCGAGGCGGCGTGGACGGCATTGCGCTGTGGGTTCGACCGCTTGCAGCTGGATGAAATTGTCGCCTTCACCACGGAGGCCAATCTGCCATCACAAAAAGTCATGCAGGCCATCGGTATGCATTACGATCCGCTGGCAGATTTCGAACACCCCAAGGTCGCAGCCGATGACCCGCTGTGCCCGCATGTTTTGTACCGCATCACCCGCGCCCAATGGTTGGACACGCTGCACGGGTAGGAGCTGGCTCCTACAAGTAGAAAAGAATTGCTCTGAGGAGAGTGTGAATGAGCCAAGTATTGGAAGATCTGGTGGACTTGCTGACCCTGGAGCCGATCGAGGAAAACCTCTTTCGCGGCCGCAGCCAGGACCTGGGTTTTCGCCAACTGTTCGGCGGCCAGGTGCTCGGCCAGTCCTTGTCGGCCGCCAGCCAGACGGTCGAAGAAGCGCGGCACGTGCATTCACTGCATGGCTACTTCCTGCGCCCCGGCGATGCAAAATTGCCAGTGGTGTATTCGGTGGACCGCGTGCGTGACGGCGGCAGTTTCAGCACGCGCCGCGTGACCGCGATCCAGAAGGGCCACCCGATCTTCACCTGCACCACCTCGTTCCAGTACGACGAACAAGGCTTCGAACACCAGACCACCATGCCCGTTGTGGTCGGTCCGGAAAACCTGCCGTCGGAGTTGGAACTGACCCAGCAGCGTGCGCACCTGATCCCCGAGCACATGCGCGACAAGCTGCTGTGCCCCAAGCCGATCGAAGTGCGCCCGGTGACCGAGAAAGACCCGTTCAACCCGCAGCCGTCCGACCCGGTCAAGTACGTGTGGTTTCGCGCCGACGGTGCCCTGGCTGACGCGCCGGCGCTGCACAAATACTTGCTGGCCTACGCCTCGGACTTCGGCCTGTTGACCACTTCGCTGCTGCCTCACGGCAAGACCGTTTGGCAGAAAGACATGCAAGTCGCCAGTCTTGACCACGCGCTGTGGTTCCACGCCGACCTGCGTGCCGATGACTGG
Source organism: Pseudomonas sp. PS01298 (assembly GCF_029959745.1). NCBI lineage: Bacteria > Pseudomonadati > Pseudomonadota > Gammaproteobacteria > Pseudomonadales > Pseudomonadaceae > Pseudomonas > Pseudomonas sp. PS01298. The sequence goes on from NZ_JASCPP010000021.1 coordinate 29,903, forward strand.
TTGCTCTACGCCATGGACAGCCCGTGGGCCGGCAACTCACGGGGTTTCTCGCGCGGCAGCGTGTACAACCGCGCCGGGCAATTGGTGGCTTCCGTGACCCAGGAAGGGTTGATTCGCCATCGCAAGGATTGGGCATGAGCCTGACGGACGTTAAGCATTGGGTATTCGACATGGACGGCACCCTCACGGTGGCCGTGCATGACTTTGCGGCCATTCGCGTGGCCCTGGAGATTCCGCCCGAGGACGACATCCTCACTCACCTGGCTGCATTGCCTGCCGACGAGGCAGCGGCCAAGCATGCCTGGTTGCTGGAGCATGAGCGCGAGCTGGCGCTGGGTTCCGTCGCAGCAGAGGGTGCGGTGGAGCTGGTGCGGGAATTGGCGGGACGCGGTTATCGCCTCGGCATCCTTACCCGCAATGCGCGGGAGTTGGCGCATATCACCCTGCAAGCGATTGGCCTGGCCGACTGCTTTGCCGTCGACGACGTGCTGGGCCGCGATGATGCACCGCCCAAGCCCGATCCAGGCGGCCTGCTGAAACTGGCCGCAGCCTGGGATGTGGTACCGAGCGAGATGGTGATGGTCGGCGATTACCGCTTCGACCTCGACTGCGGCCGCGCAGCGGGCACGCGCACGGTGTTGGTCAACTTGCCGCAGAACCCGTGGCCGGAATTGGCAGATTGGCATGCCACAGACTGTGCAGTGCTGCGCCAAATGATCCAGCCCTGAGCCCTGTTGAAGCCAGCTTGAGCCGGGGATGGCGGCGTGTCAGTCGATCTGTTTTCAACTGGCCCACCGCTTTCGCAGGCAAGCCAGCTCCCACATTTTGACTGTGGTTGTCAGGTAGAAAATGGCTCGCCACAGATCTTACAAGCAGCCCCGCGATCCCCTGTGGGAGTTGTCGAGCCCCAGCGAGGCTGCGAAAGCGGCCGCATGGGCGATAGAGGGGTTGGCTGGTCCACCGCTTTCGCAGGCAAGCCAGCTCCCACATTTTGACCGTGGTTGTCAGGTAGAAAATCGCTCGCCACAGATCTCACAGCCCGCCCCGCGATCCCCCGTGGGAGTTGTCGAGCCCCAGCGAGGCTGCGAAAGCGGCCGCATGGGCGATAGAGGCGTTGGCTGACCCAACGCCATCGCAGGCAAGCCAGCTCCCACATTTTGACCGTGGTTGTCAGGTAGAAAATCGCTCGCCACAGATCTCACAGCCCACCCCGCGATCCCCTGTGGGAGTTGTCGAGCTTTAGCGAGGCTGCGAAAGCGGCCGCATGGGCGATAGAAGGGTTGGCTGACCCACCACCATCGCCGGCAAGCCGGTTCCTACAGGGATGTGGGGTTATTGGAAGAGTACTTTCTGGCCTTCAGGCGAGGTAAACATGCCGTCGCCGTTATGCCCAACGCCCGGCACTTCCACCAGTTTCTGGCTCAACTGTGGGTGCCGCTGCTTGAGGTAGTCAAAATAGTTGTGCCCGCGAATCAGGCGATACGCGCCTTGGGTCTCGGCGGCGCAGCTTTTATCCAGCGCCGGGTGGTTCGGGTCGGTGTCCTGCTGGCCCAGCAGGTAGGTGATGTTGCGTGACACGTAGGCCTGCTCAAGCTGCTCGGCGCTCTGGCCCTTGGCGTAATCCGGCAGGTTTTGCATGCCGTATTTCCAGTCGTTGAAGCCTGGGCAACTGGCGGTGTCGAACTTCACCGGACGCTGTGGCGTGAAGTACGCATAGGACGATGGGTTGGCGACCACGTAACGCAGGCTGATGCCTTCGGTCTGCAGCATCGGGTGGTCGTGGCCGGTCAGGGCAAACCGCTGGACCACTTGACCACCGCCGGAATGGCCGGCGACGACGATCTCTTTCAGCGCCGGAAACAGCTTGCGATTGCCCAGGTGCTTGATGATCTGGTCCAGGGCACCGTAGGAACTGACCTGGCCTGGGCCGACGGAGGACTCGCCGGCCATCCAGTCGTTGCCGTTCCAGCGCAGCACCTGGTTGTCCAGGTGGTTGCGCTTGATGTCGGACTCATTCAGAAACTGTGGCGCAATCACCAGCGTGTTGGTCGCCTGGCCCGCGTGCTCGGCGGCGTCTTCACCGCTTTGCAGGTAGGTCTGCGCATTGCGCAGGCGGCCGTGCACGATGATCAGCGCGCGGGTGACCTGGGGCAGTGGCTGGCGCCAGTCCTGGCTCAAGCCCAGGCTGAGGTCGCCGGCATCCAGGTGAAAACGATCGGGACTGACCACCTTGACCCCATGTTCTTTCTCGGCGGCCCAGGTGGATGAGGAACAGGTAATCAACAAGCCCAGCAGCAATCCCAATCGTTTATTCATCTAAAGACTCTTGGCGGTAAAAGTGTCGCATTGAGTGATCTGGCCCTGGGCAAAGCCGGTCTTGAACCAGCGAACCCGCTGCGCCGAGGTCCCGTGGGTAAACGAGTCCGGCACGACGCGCCCTTGACCCTGTTGCTGCAAACGGTCATCGCCGATGGCGTTGGCCGCATTCAGTGCTTCTTCAATATCACCCGGCTCCAGCCAGTTCAGGCGCTTTTGCGCGCGGTTGGCCCAGACCCCGGCGAAACAGTCGGCCTGCAGTTCCTGGCGTACCAGCAGGCCGCCATCGCCTTGCAGTTGCCGGCCCTGCTGGCGCGCGGCCTGGATCTTGGCCGAGATGCCGAGCAGCGTCTGCACGTGATGCCCGACTTCGTGGGCGATCACGTAGGCCTGGGCGAAATCACCGGCGGCCTTGAAGCGTTGCGACATTTCCCGGAAGAAATCCAGGTCCAGGTACACCTGTTGGTCGGCCGGGCAATAGAACGGGCCGCTGGCCGAGGTGGCGCCACCGCAGGCCGAATTCACCCGACCGCGGAACAGAATCAGTTTCGGATTCTTGTAGGCCAGGCCATTTTCCTGAAAGACCTGGGCCCAGGTGTCTTCGGTATCACCCAGCACCGCGCGCACAAAGTCCGCTTGCTCGTCGTTGGCCGGCGGTGCCTGGCGTGGCTGCGTGCTCACGGAGGGCGCCTGTTCCATCTGGCCAGTCAACTGGCCGAGGATCTGCAGCGGATCCTGGCCGGTCAACCAACCGATGCCGACGATCAGCACAATTGCCGTCAGGCTCAGGCCCTTGCCGCCACCAAACCGCATGCCGCCACCGCCGCCGCCACTGTCATCGCGGGCATCCACCACGTTGTCGCTGCGTCGGCCTTTTTTCCATAGCATGGGGCAATCCTCTCGATGAACTCTGAAACAGTGTTGTTGGTGCGTGGGAATGGCGCCAGCCCGGCTGTCCGACAGGTTCGAGAGCTGCGTAGTATCGCTGCTCTCAGCCCGTGCTGGCAGGGGCGCCAGATGAAAGTTGTGTCAGGTTGGACGGCTCAATCGCGGCAGTAGCCTTCACCGCTATCAACCACCAGGCAGTCCTTTTTCTCCGCCAGCCATTTCAGCCCGGTGGCCTCGCCGTTGCCAGCGCGCAGCAGTTGCGGACCATCGGGGCGCGTGAAGGCGATGCCGTCTTCGGCGGCTTCACCTTTGAAGGTGCCGGAGTCGTCGGCGTCGAGGCCGTATTGCATGGTGAGGATGTAGTGACCACGGCCGACGCTGTCGTCCTTGGCGATGGTCAGGTTCAGGCCTTCGACGCCGATCCACTTGCCGACCCACTTATCGGTGGGCGGGGTTTCGGGCACCAGCGTGGCTTGCACAGACGGTGGCGCAGGCTTGGGTGCCTCCTTGGACTCCTGGTTGCAGGCGGTCAGCAGGGCGAGGGCAGAAAGAATAAAGAGGGTTTTCTTCATAGCAGCAAGGCCTTGGTTAAAAAGTGTGCAACGCTGGGACTGAGGTGCAGCGTTGGACTCGAATCCCGTGATTTAGTGCGCTGTTCGCACGGTGTTTGGTTATGCTCTGCGGGCAGACGCATGCCCGGCTGCTAGATTACCGGGTTGAGTGCCACCGCGTTCAGCTCGCCACGCAAGAGAATTCAATGACTGTCAGCACCCCCCTTTCCGGCGTCAACCATCCTTTCAAAGGCATCCTGCTGATTGTGCTGGCGACGTTCCTGTTTTCCAGCCACGACGCGTTGTCCAAATACCTGGCCGGGTTCTACCCGATCGTGATGGTGGTGTGGGCGCGTTACCTGGTGCATACCGTGTTGATGGCCGGGATTTTCCTGCCGCAATCCGGCTTGCGCGTGCTGCGCAGCAAGCGGCCGGGGATGCAGGTGGTGCGGGCGTTGTGCCTGTTGGGCACGAGTTTGTTTTTCACTGCGGCGCTGCATTACATCCCGCTGGCGGAAGCCACGGCGGTGAACTTCCTCGCGCCGATCCTGGTGACCGCACTCTCGGTGCCGCTGCTCGGCGAGCACGTGACCCGAGGCCAGTGGCTGGCGGTGATCTGCGGGTTTGTCGGGGTACTGATCATCATCCATCCCGGTGGCGAGCTGTTCACCCCGGCGGTGCTGCTGCCGCTGTGTTCGGCGCTGTTCTTCTGCTTCTACCAATTGCTTACGCGCATCCTCAGCCAATACGACACGCCCACCACCAGCAACTTTTTTGCCGGGCTGTGCAATACCCTGGTGATGAGTGCGCTGGTGCCGTTCTTCTGGCAGGTTCCGACGCTGTGGCATGGTGCGTTGATGCTGGCGCTGGGCACCTGCGGGATGACCGCCCACTTGATGCTGACCCAGGCGTTCCGCTTTGCGGCGCCGGCCTTGCTGGCGCCGTTCGGCTATTGCCAGATCGTCTTTGCGGGGTTGTTGGGCTGGCTGGTGTTCAGCCATACCCCCGACGTGACCACGGTGGTCGGCATCGGGGTGATCTGCATGAGCGGGTTGGCCGCTGCCTGGCAGCAGCGGCGCAGGTGATCAGACGTCTACGGTGGGAATCTTGCGCGGCGCCATGAAGTACATCCAGGCCAGTGCAATGAAGTACATCGCCGGGATCAGGGTGAACAACACCGTGTAGTTGTTGTTGGTGACCGTGAGGATATGCCCGACGATCTGGGTCATGAACATGCCGCCGATGGCCGCGCACATCCCGCCAAAGCCGAACACCGTGCTCATCATGTGCTTGGGCGTGTAGTCCATCACCAGGCTCCAGATATTCGCGGTCCAGGCCTGATGCGCGCCGATGGCCAGGGAGATGGCAAACACCGCGACCCACAGCTGGCTGGAGCCGGCCGCCATGATCACGCCGACGATGCAGCAGGCAAACAGCAGCATCGACAGCAACCGCGCCTTGATCGAGTTCATCCCACGGCCGATCAGGAACGACGAGAGAATCCCCCCACCCACACTGCCGAAGTCGGCGGTCAAATAGATGATGATCAGCGGGATGCCCATCTGCGTCACGTTGATGCCCAGGTTGTATTGCTGGTTCAGGAACGGCGGCAGCCAATACAGGTAGAACCAGAACACCGGCGCGGTCATCGAGTAGGCGAGGGCGAAGGCCCAGGTGCCGCGCATGCGCAGGATGCGGCTGAACGGTACGCGCGGTTGTTCCGGTTCGACTTCCTGTTGCACGTAGTCCAATTCGGACTGTTTAACCGTCGGATGGTCTTCCGGGTTGTAGTACTTCAAGCCCCAGAACAGCAGCCAGATCCCGCCGAGTGCCGACATGCACAGGAACGCCGCCTGCCAGCCCCACACGTGCAGGATCAACGGCAGCAGCATCGGCGTCATCATCGCGCCGACGTTGGTGCCGGCGTTGAAGATGCCGGTGGCCACCGCGCGCTCGCCGGCCGGGAACCACAGGCGGGTGGTCTTGACGCAGGCCGGGTAGTTGGCGGCTTCGGTCAGCCCGAGGATAAAGCGGCAGACCATAAAGCCGACGGCCGAGGTCGCCAGGCCGTGGGCGCCGGTGGCCAGGCTCCACAGCAGCACCGCGCAGAAGAACACGCGCTTCACGCCGACGCGGTCGATCAAGCGCCCTTGCAGCACAAAGCCGATGGCGTAGCCGACCTGGAACCAGAAGTTGATGTTGGCGTAGTCCATCGCCGTCCAGCTCATCTCCTTGGCGAGGATTGGCTGCATCACGCCCAGGGCGGCGCGATCAATGTAGTTGAGGGTGGTGGCGAAGAACACCAGGGCCAGCATGCCCCAGCGAGTTTTACCCACGGCCAGGGCGCCGCGAATCTTGTCGCCGATGCCGGCGTGCGGGTTGCCCGGGCGCGCGGCCAGGACGGAGTTTTGCGAAGGCATGAGGTCGTACCCGTTTTTTGAAATTTTTATGGTGTGTTCTGGGTCTTGATACGGAATCGATGGTGCGCAGCGGTTAAAAAATCGTCAATTCGTCAACAGCCATTGTGTTCGATAATCGCACTGAAAACTAACCGGTTCGTACATTTCAATTGCTGTGAACAGTTTAGCGGCGAATAATTTGCCGTAAATAAGACGAGCCTCAAATGCCGGGAGTCGCCCCATGCAACGCTCTATTGCCACCGTTTCCTTGAGCGGAACCCTGCCGGAAAAACTCGAAGCCATCGCGGCTGCCGGGTTTGATGGCGTAGAAATCTTCGAAAACGATCTGCTGTATTACGACGGCAGTCCTCGGGAAGTTAGGCAAATGTGTGCCGACCTGGGCATTGCCATCACCCTGTTCCAGCCCTTTCGCGACTTTGAAGGCTGCCGCCGCGACCGCCTGGCGCGCAACCTGGAGCGCGCCGAGCGCAAATTCGACTTGATGCAGGAACTGGGCACCGACCTGGTGCTGGTGTGCAGCAACGCCTCGGCCGATTGCGTCGGCGATGAACGCATCCTGCTGGATGACTTGAGCCTGCTGGCCGAACACGCTGGCCGGCGTGGCTTGCGCATCGGCTATGAAGCGCTGGCCTGGGGCAAGCACGTGAACACCTGGCAGCAGGTGTGGAACCTGGTCCGCCAGATTGATCACCCCAGCCTCGGCGTATTGCTCGACAGCTTTCACACCTTGTCGCTGAAGGGCGACCCGAGTGGCATCGCCGAGATTCCCGGCGACAAGATTTTCTTTGTACAGATGGCCGACGCGCCGATCCTGGCCATGGACGTGCTGGAGTGGAGCCGGCATTTCCGCTGCTTCCCCGGCCAAGGCGAATTCGACCTGGCGGGGTTTCTCGCACCGGTCATAAAAAGCGGCTACACCGGGCCGTTGTCCCTGGAGATTTTCAACGACGGCTTCCGCGCCGCGCCCACTCGTGCGAATGCGGCGGATGGCTTGCGGTCGCTGCTGTACCTGGAGGAGAAGACCCGCCAGCGCCTGGCGCAGGAGCAACCTGCGGTGCCGGTGGAGATCCTTTTCGAAACCCCGGCGGCCAGCGAATACGACGGCATCGAGTTCCTCGAGTTTGCGGTGGATGAAAGCCTCGGCGCCAAGCTGACTCACTGGCTGGAGCGCCTGGGTTTCGTCAAGGCCGGCCAGCACCGGTCCAAGAGTGTCAGCCTGTTGCGCCAGGGCGATATCAACCTGATCCTCAACTGCGAGCCGTATTCCTTCGCGCATAACTTTTTCGAAGCCCATGGACCGTCGTTGTGTGCCACGGCGATTCGGGTCAAGGACAGCGCCAAGGCCCTGCAGCGGGCAGTGGCCTACAAGGGCCAGCCCTATCGCGGCCTCGTGGGCCCGAACGAGCTGGAACTGGCCGCCGTGCGCGCGCCGGATGGCAGCCTGATTTACCTGGTGGACCCGAGCGAGGGCGGTCTCTACGACACCGACTTCAACCTGCAACCGGCCACTGCCGCCAGCGGTGGCTTGTTGCGCATCGACCATATGGCCATGGCGCTGCCGGCCGACAGCCTCGACAGTTGGGTGCTGTTCTACAAGAGCCTGCTGGATTTCGAAGCCGATGACGAAGTAGTGCTGCCCGACCCGTATGGCCTGGTGAAAAGTCGCGCACTGCGCAGCCGCTGCAGCTCGATTCGCCTGCCGCTGAATATCTCCGAGAACCGCAATACCGCGATTTCCCACGCCCTGTCGAGCTATCGCGGCTCAGGCGTGCACCACATTGCCTTCGACTGTGCGGACATTTTCGCCGAGGTACGCCGCGCGAAAGAGGCCGGGGTGCCGCTGCTGGATATTCCGCTGAACTATTACGACGACCTCGCCGCGCGTTTCGATTTTGACGACGAGTTCCTCAGCGAGCTGGCGTACTACAACGTGCTGTACGACCGCGACGCGCAGGGCGGTGAGTTGTTTCACGTGTACACCGAACCGTTCGAGGGACGGTTTTTCTTCGAGATCATCCAGCGCAAGAACGGCTATGCCGGCTATGGCGCGGCCAACGTGGCGGTGCGCCTGGCGGCGATGGCCAAATCGCGCAGCGGTGCAGTGCGTCAGGCACGCTTATGACGGCGGGCCAGGTGCTTCCTTCGGGGAGCGCCGCGGCCCATAATCACCGCCTGCATAACAATGGCCGTGAGCGCACCATGACCTCGAGTCCCGAACTCCCCGCGGTGTCAGACGCACCGCGCAAGAGTCGCAAGAACAATCCGGAAAAGACCCGCGAAAACATTCTCCAGGAAGCCATCGTCGAGTTTGTCCAGCAGGGCCTGTCCGGCGCTCGCGTGGATGCGATCGCCGAGCGCATCCACACCTCCAAACGCATGATCTATTACTACTTCGGCAGCAAGGAGCAGTTGTACGTCGAGGTGCTGGAGAAGCTCTACGGCGATATCCGCAACACCGAAACGCGGATGAACCTCACCGCGCTGGAACCGCGCGAAGCAATCCGCCGACTGGTGGAGTTCACCTTTGATCACCACGACCAGAACGTGGATTTCGTGCGCATCGTCAGCATCGAAAACATCAACAACGCCGAATACGTGAAGCGCTCCGATTCGATCAAGGCGATGAACAGCAACATCCTCGAAGGGCTGGGCGCCACCTTGCAGCGCGGGGCTGAGTTGGGCGTGTTCCGCCAAGGGCTGAACCCGCTGGACGTGCATTTGCTGATCAACTCATTCAGCTTTTACCGCGTGTCCAACCGCCATACGTTCAGTGAGATTTTTCAGATCGAGCTGTCGGATGAGGCGATCAAGCAGCGGCATCGCGAGATGATTTGCGATTCGGTGATGCGGTACTTGCAGGCCTGAATACGCGCGATATTCGGGAAGGAATGCAGTCCCTGTGGGCTTGCTCGCGAAAGCGGTGGGTCAGTCGCTGAAGAGGGTGGCTGATCTGGCGCCTTCGCGAGCAAGCCCGCTCCCACCTTTGGGATGTATTACAAGGTTGGAATCGGGTTGTGCCGCCTGCTCAAATGCCGCAGCACCTCGAATCCCAAGTCAGAACAGCGATCAAGACTGTGGGAGCGGGCTTGCTCGCGAAAGCGGTGGGTCAGTCGCTGAAGAGGGTGGCTGGTCTAGCGCATTCGCGAGCAAGCCCGCTCCCACCTTTGGGATGTATTTCAAGGTTGGAATTGGGTTGTGCCGCCTGCTCAAATGCCGCAGCACCCCGAATCCCAGCCCAAACAGCGATCAAAACTGTGGGAGCGGGCTTGCTCGCGAAAGCGGTGGGTCAGTCGCAGCAGGAGGTGACTGATCTGGCGCCTTCGCGGGCAAGCCCGCTCCCACATTTGGGATGTATTTCAAGGTTGGAACCGAGTTGTACCGCCCGCTCAAATGCCGCAGCACCCCGAATCCCCAGCCCGAACAGCGATCAAAACTGTGGGAGCGGGTTTGCTCGCGAAAGCGGTGGGTCAGTCGCTGAAGAGAGTGGCTGATCTGGCGCCTTCGCGAGCAAGCCCGCTCCCACATTTGGGATGTATTTCAAGGTTAGAGCCGAGTTGTGCCTCCCGCTCAGATGCCGGCGCAGCACCCCGAATCCCAAGCCCAAACAGCGATCAAAACTGTGGGAGCCGGGCTTGCCCGCGATGGCGGTGTGTCGGGTAGACAGCGATCGGCTGGCAAACCGCTATCCCCGGCAAGCCGGCTCCTACAGTTGATCGTGTTTCGACAGTCAGCTATTCATGCGCTGAAAGTGCGCCAGCATGCGCTGCGCATCCGGCACCTCGCCGCTGAACAATTCAAACGCCTTGACCGCTTGAAACACTGCCATGTTGCCGCCATCCAGGGTGCGGCAACCCAAGGCGCGGGCGTCGCGCAGCAGCTCGGTTTCCAGGGGGAAATACACAATTTCCGCCACCCACAGTTGCGCTCGCAACAGCGCAGCGGGCACCGGTGTGCCCGGTAGCTTGGCCATGCCCATGGGCGTGGTGTTGACCAGGCCATCCGCTTCGGCCATGGCGTTTTCCAGGTGATTGCCGACTTGGGCGCGACCGGCGCCGAAGCGCTGCGTGAGGTTATCCACAAGGTCGCGGGCGCGGCGGGCGTCCACATCGAACACACTCAATTGCTCCACGCCTTCGGCCAGCAGTGCGTGGGCCACTGCCGCGCCCGCGCCGCCGGCGCCCATTTGCACTACGCGCTGGCGGGCAACATCACTCAGGTTTCGCCGAAACCCTTCGGCAAAGCCCAGGCAGTCGGTGTTGTGGCCGATGCGTTTGCCGTCCTTGAACACCACCGTATTGACCGCCCCAATGCCGCGGGCCTCGTCGGATAATTCATCGAGCAAGGGCAGGATCGCCTGCTTGCACGGGTAGGTAATGTTCAGGCCGGTGAAGTGCATCAGCTCGGCGGCATCGAGCAAGTCGGGGAGGGCGTTGAGGTCCAGCTTCAGCGGTTCCAGGTCGATCAGCCGATACAGGTAGCGCAAGCCTTGGGCGTCACCTTCGTGCTCATGCAGGGCCGGCGTACGGGAAGCCTGGATGCCGGCGCCGATCAGGCCGGCGAGAATGCGCGGTTTCATTGCGTCGATCCCTTCAGCAACTGGCTGAAATGCTCCAGGGCCAAGTGGTAGCCATGGCTGCCGAACCCGGCAAGCACGGCCTTGGCGATAGGCGACACAAACGAGTGATGCCGAAACGCCTCGCGTGCATGCACGTTGGATAAATGCACTTCGATCACCGGTACTTCACTGGCCACCAGCGCGTCGCGAATCGCCACTGACGTGTGGGTCCAGGCTGCCGGGTTGATCACGATCCCGGCGCAGCGGGCGCGGGCGCCGTGGATCCAGTCCAGCAGCTCGCCTTCGTGGTTGGTCTGGCGAAATTCGATTTTCAGCCCCAGTTGCTCAGCGCTGCGGCCGCACAGGGCGGCGACATCGGCGAGGGTTTCATGGCCGTAGGTGGTCGGCTCGCGGGTGCCGAGCAGGTTGAGGTTGGGGCCGTTGAGCACCAGCACGATGGGCGGCATAAGGGGTGTCTCCACACTTATTGTTAGTTGTGCGGATAAAATGTACTGGATGGTTAATTTGGTCAATTGATGGCAGCGGATGTGTTCGATTACCGAACCGTTAATCAGACCTTGAGACGCGAAGGATCAGATTAGATTTCAATTGAAAATCATTCTCGACAACGCTTAAGATGCCCGCCTGTTTCCTTAACATTCCAGGGAGTCGGTTTGTCGGACGTGGATCTCAAAGGCCTGTTTCTCAAGCACGCCGATACCCTGCGCGGGTATCTGGCGCGCAAGGTACGGGACCCGCAGTTGGCCGCGGACCTGGTGCAGGAGAGCTTCCTGCGCCTGGCGGAAAAGCCGGCCGGCGAGCGCATCGACAACTCCCAGGGCTATCTCTATCGAACGGCGAGCAATCTGCTGATCGACCATATTCGCCAGGAAGCGCGGCGCAAGACAGACTCCGTGCCCCACGAGGCGCTGGCCGAGATTGAAGATGAAGTGGCCGGGTTGGAGGCTCAGGCAATGGCGCAGCAACAGCGACAGGCATTGAAGCAGGCACTGGCGGAGTTGCCGGAGCGCACCCAACAGATTTTCCGCCTGAACCGCATCGAGGGCATGACCCACGCCCAGGTTGCCCGGCACCTGGACATCTCCGACAGCTCCGTGCAAAAGCATCTGGCCAAGGCCTTGGCCTACGTAATGCAGCGCCTGCAGGACGGCGAGGTGGCGCCATCCGACGAATGAATTACCGAAAAACGCCAGGTCAGTCGTCACAGCGTTATATAACGAAAAATTCGAGATTCACACGTGAATAGCCAGGGTCCGCAACAGCACAGCATTACCGAGGTGGCCGCCGAGTGGGCGGTGCGCCTGCACGCCGGTGCCCTGACCGCCCAGGAGCAGGCCGAGCTGCGCCATTGGATCGCCTGTGACAGTCGCCACGAAGCCGCGCTGCGCTTTGCCGAGCAGACTTGGGCTGCGTTGGGCGAGGTGCATAAGGATGAGGCGGTACACCGCCAAAGGCCCCCTGCGGCGCTGCTGCCGGTGCGCCGCTCGGCGCGGCGAAGGCCGTGGCAGCGGGCGGCGGCCGTCGCGCTGGTCGTGATGGCGGCGGGTGTCGGCTGGGTGCGCGGGCCGGATGCCTGGCTACGCCTGCAGGCCGACTATGTCACCCAGAAAGGCGAGGTGCGCACCGTGCACCTGGCCGATGGCAGCACGGTGGAGCTGGATTCCGCCAGTGCGATTCGCCTGGATTACGACGGCGTGCAACGGCGCATCAGCCTGCTCCAGGGCTCGGCGATCTTCGATGTGGCGCCGATGGTCGGCAAGGAGACTCGGCCATTCGTGGTGCAAAGCGCCGGCGGGCAGACGCGCGCGCTGGGTACGCGGTTTGTGGTGGACCGCGAGGAAAGCAGCCAGGCCTGGGTGGGCGTGTTGCAGCACAGCGTTGCGGTGTCCTTGCAAGCCTCACCGAAAAAAGGCCCCAGCGACCGTGTGCTCCAGGAAGGCCAGGCCGCGCGCTACAGCCCTCAGGAAGGCATCGTGCGCCTGGATCAGTTCGATGTGGAGCGCGCCACCAGTTGGCGTCGCGGCGTGTTGATCTTTGATCGCCAGCCCTTGGCCAAAGTCATCGAACAACTCAACCGCTACCGCCCGGGGCGCGTGGTGTTGACCAGTGCGGACCTGGGCGATCGCGAAGTCAGCGGGGTCTTCCGCCTCGACATGCTCGACACCGCCCTCGGTACCCTGACCCAGGAATTGCAAGTGCAACGCCTGGACCTGGCAGGCCTCAGCCTGATCTATTAACGCCCTGCTGGTGGTGGCGTTCGCGAGATCTTTCCCACGCCATCGCCGGCAAGCCGGCTCCTGCGCGTGTCTTTGCCTGCCAATCCCCCTCATTTAAAAACTTTGAAAAAAATCTTACTGACTTCCTGCGCGTCGCACGTCTTGCTAGGTGAGAAGCATTCGCATAAACAAAAACGCTTACGCAGGGAAAAACACAAATGTCAGCACTCAACAAGGGGCGTATCACCGGTACCCGGTTAGCCCTGGCCATTCACCTGGGCCTGTTCGCGGCAGCGGCGCCGGTGTTCGCCGCACAGCCGCAAGTGGCAGCGGCCCAGCCTGCAGTGCTGACGTTCAATATTCCCGCGCAAGCGCTTGGCAGTGCGGTATTGGCCTTCGCCGATCAGGCCGGCCTGCAGGTGTTGTTCGACAGCCAGCGCCTGCAAGGCTTGAACAGCACCGCGCTGCAGGGCAGCTTCGGGGTGCAGGAAGGCCTCGGCCGCCTGCTCGGCGCCGCCCCGGTGGACTACCGCTTTACCGGCGAGCGCCAGGTCACCCTGACCCGCGTCGAGCAGCCGAGCACCCCGGCACTGTCGCTGGCAACCACCACCATCACCGGCCAGCACGCCCAGGATTGGGTGTACTCCTCGCCACGCTCGGTCAGTGTGGTCGGGCGTGAACAGCTGGATCGCAACCCGCCGCGCCATGCCGCCGAAATGCTCGAGGAGGCGCCAGGCGTCTACTCGGCGGTCAGTCAGCAGGACCCTGGCCTGTCGGTGAATATTCGCGGGATCCAGGACTACGGCCGCGTCAACATGTCGGTCGACGGCATGCGCCAGAACTATCAGCAAAGTGGTCACCAGCAACGCAATGGCACCCTGTATGTCGACCCGGAGTTGTTGTCCGAAGTCGTCATCGAAAAGGGCGCTACCTCCACCATGGGCGGTGCGGGCGTGATTGGCGGGGTTGCCAATTTCCGTACCGTGGAGGCGGCTGACCTGCTCAAGGACGGCAAGGAAATCGGCGGGCGCATTCGTCTCACCACGGGGCTGGGCGGGCGCAGCAACGGCACGCACTTTATCGGCAGTTCGGCGTTTGCCGTGGGGACCGACGTGTGGGACATGCTGGTGGCCGCCAGTGAGCGCCACCTCGGTGATTACAAACCTGGCACCCAAGGCAGCATCGGCGATCTGCGCACCGGCAGCTCCTTCCTGCCGAACAGTCAGGAACGGATCAAGAACACCCCCGTCGCTTATTCGGGCTCGGTGATGCGTTCGCGCCTGCTCAAGCTCGGTATCAATCTGCCGGTGGACCAGCGCTTGCAACTGAGCTATCTGACCACCGAGGTTGGCTACGACGACGTGAACATGATGACCGCCGAAAAAGCCCAGTTATGGGAAAAGCTCGGCAGCAGCAATGTCACGGCGCAGAACTTCGCGCTGGACTACAGCTACACGCCGGACAACCCGCTGATCGATTTCAAGGCCAAGCTCTACTACGTCGATACCCGCAATGACCAGAGCACTCCGACCCGTGGCAGCAGCAAAGGTTACGAGGTCACCTACCAGACCAACACCTACGGTTTGCAGGCCCAGAACATCTCGACCTTTGCCTTGGGCGAGCTGTCCGTGCTCAAGGCCAACTATGGGCTGGAGTTCTTCTACGACAAAGTCCGCCCGGACTCCAACCAAATGGTGGAGGCAGGCTCGGCGGTGACCGCTTCTGCGGCGGAAAGCATCACCCCCGAGGGGGACCGGGCACTCGGCAGCCTGTTCGCGCGCCTGGATTACGACTATGACAACTGGCTGAGCCTCAATGCCGGCTTGCGTTACGACCGCTATCGGCTGCGCGGCGAAACTGGCTTGAACACGCGTACCTTCATTATTGGCACCACCCGGCAGGTCGGCTTGCCCATGACCTATGACGTGGACCGGGAAGAGGGGCATTTCTCGCCGACCTTCGGCCTGTCGATCAAGCCTGGCGTGGATTGGTTGCAACTCTTCGCCACGTACGGCAAGGGCTGGCGCCCGCCGGCAGTCACCGAAAGCCTGGTCAGCGGCCGGCCCCATGGCGGGGGCTCGGAGTCGATTTTCCCCAACCCCTTCTTGAAACCGGAGACGTCCACCGCCTGGGAAGTCGGCTTCAACGTGCTGAAGGAAGACCTGGTGTTCGCCGATGACCGCGTGGGCATGAAGGTGTCCTACTTCAACACCCGCGTCGACGACTTTTCCTACATGGCCCTGGGCGTGCAGCCGCCCGGTTATGGCATCGCCAATATCGGCAATGCGGCGTATGTGAACAACCTGGAGACCACGCGTTTTCGCGGTCTCGAATACCAGTTGGATTACGACGCCGGGTTTGCCTATGGCCAGTTCAACTACACACGCATGCTCGGCAGCAACAAGTTCTGCAGCAAGACCGCATGGCTGGGCGGTGTCACCAAGATCCAGAAAGGCCCGGGTAGCCGTGCGCCTGTAGACGCGATGGTGCCGGACGACGTGGCCAATGCGGGGCAGAGCTGCAGCGCAATCCTGGGCTCCTCCGAACATATGCCGATGGACCGCGGCACCGCGACGCTGGGTGCGCGCTTCTTCGAGCGCAAATTGGATGTGGGCGTTCGTGCCCGCTACAGCGGCGGTTACTACGTAAAAGGCGGCGTCGGCGTGACCACGTCGCAAACCGGCGTTTATCCGGCCGACTGGAAGCCCTACACCGTCTACGACCTTTACAGCAGCTACCGCGCCACCGACCAACTGACCCTGCGACTGGCCATGGAAAACGTCACCGACCGCGCCTACCTGGTGCCGCTGGGCGACGTGTTGGCCTTTACCCTCGGGCGTGGGCGCACGTTGCAGGGCACCGTTGAATACCAGTTCTGACCGATTTTGCCCAGTGACGGGCAAAACCACAGCAGGCACTGGCTTGCTGTGGAGATACCACCCCATGACTTGGAGTTTTGCATGAGCATTTCTATTTCATACAGCACGACCTATGCCGCCAACACGGTTGCCGAGTACCTGAGCGACTGGTCCGCTTACTTTGGTGACCTGAACCACCGCGAAGGTTCGGTCAAAGAGGGTTCGAACACCGGTGGTTTCAATCCTGGCCCGTTCGACGGCACCCAATATGGTGTGTCGAGCACGGTCAGCAACGCGGCGGTGGTCGCCAACGGTGACCTGCACTACACCTTGTTCAACCCGCCGTCGCACACCCTGTGGGGTTCGATCGACTCCCTGAACCTGGGCACTATCCTGTCGGGCGGCGCCAGCAGCGGTGGCTACACCCTCACCGAGCAGGAAGTCAGCTTCACCAACCTGGGCCTGTCGAGCCTGCAGTCCGAGGGCCGTGACGGCCAGGTGCACCAGATCATTTATGGCCTGATGAGCGGCGACAGCACGGCACTGGCCTCGGCGATCGACTCCCTGCTCAAGGACATCGACCCAAGCCTGTCGGTCAACTCCACCTTCGATCAACTGGCGGCTGCCGGTGTTGCTCATGTCGACTCGGCGTCGGTCGCCGCTGCCGATGTGGCGCTGGTGGGCGTCCAGGATGTGCCTCAGGACTTCGCCCTGGCAGCCTGATGCCATGAAAAAAGCGAATGGAAGATCGCTCTCCCATTCGCCGCATTACACCGCTGTCGCCAAGCCTTCTAACTCTTCAAGCGACGGCGGTGCCGAATTCTGCGCAGCGTCGCATGGCCTGTCAACGCAACGACGCTGCCCGCTCAACCCTTTGAGAATCCCCAGATGCGCCACGCCGGCAACGAAACCCTGGCCGCCCTCGCGGCTTATAAAAGTGGCTTCTTCAACATCGGCCTGTTCTCGGCGGTGATCAACCTGCTGATGCTGGCCCCGGCGCTGTACATGCTGCAGGTGTACGACCGGGTGCTGGCCTCGGGCAATCAGATGACCCTGCTCATGCTGACGCTGATGATCCTCGGCCTGTTCGGCCTGATGGGCGCATTGGAGTGGGTGCGTAGCCAGGTGGTGATCCGCCTCGGCACGCAGATGGACATGCGCCTGAACCAGCGGGTGTACGACGCCGCGTTCGAAGCGCAACTCAAGGGCGGCACCCAGGCGGCGGGGCAGGCGCTGCATGACCTGACCACCCTGCGCCAGTTCGCCACTGGCCAGGCGCTGTTCGCGTTTTTCGATGCGCCGTGGTTTCCGGTGTACCTGCTGGTGATTTTCCTGTTCCACCCCTGGCTCGGCCTGCTGGCCCTGGGCGGTGCGGTGATGCTGATCGCGCTGGCCTGGCTCAACCACCGCGTCAGCCAGGCGCCAATGGCCCAGGCCAGCCAACTGTCGATCAGCGCCAGCCAGCAGGCCACGGCGAACCTGCGCAATGCCGACACCATCGAGGCCATGGGCATGCTCGCCACCTTGCGCGGGCGTTGGTTCCGCCAGCACCAGGCGTTTCTTGCGCAGCAGAACCTGGCCAGTGAAAAGACCGCGGCCGTCACGGCCTGGTCCAAGGGCGTGCGCCTGGCGTTGCAGTCGCTGGTGCTGGGCCTCGGCGCGTTGCTGGCGGTGCAGGGCGAGATCACGCCAGGGATGATGATTGCCGGGTCGATCCTGATGGGCCGCGTGCTGAGCCCCATCGACCAACTGATCGGCGTCTGGAAGCAATGGGGCTCGGCGCGCCTGGCCTACGAGCGCCTGTCGCAGATGCTTGAGGCCAACCCGGCGCGCCCCGAGCGCATGAGCTTGCCGGTGCCCAAGGGGCAACTGAGTGTCGAGCAGGTCAGCGCCTGCGCTCCAGGCAGTCGGCGCCCGGCGCTGGCCAACCTCGGCTTCAACCTGCCGGCAGGCGAAGTGCTCGGCGTGATCGGCCCGTCGGGGTGCGGCAAGTCCACCCTGGCGCGGGTGCTTGTGGGGGCCTGGGCGCCGCTGGCCGGCAAGGTGCGGCTGGACGGCGCCGACCTGAGTCACTGGGACAAGCAGCAACTGGGGCCGCACATCGGTTACCTGCCCCAGGACATCCAGCTGTTCGCCGGCAGCATCGCGCAAAACATCGCGCGTTTTGACGCGGTGGACGCCGACAAAGTCCTCGCCGCCGCACAAATGGCGGGCGTGCATGACTTGATCCTGCAACTGCCCCAGGGCTACGACACCCCACTGGGGGAGGGCGGTGCCGGCCTGTCCGGTGGCCAGAAACAGCGAGTGGCCCTGGCCCGCGCGCTGTACGGCTTGCCCGCGCTGATCGTGCTGGATGAGCCCAACGCCAATCTCGACGAGGTGGGCGAGCAGGCCCTGCTGCAGGCGATCACCCAGCTCAAGCAGCAGCGCCGCACGCTGATCCTGATTACCCACAAACCCAACGTGCTAACGCTGACCGACCAGTTGCTGATCCTCAAGGACGGCCAGTTGCAAGCCTTTGGCCCGACGGCGCGGGTGCTGGAGGCGCGGCAGAAACCCGCGGCGCCCAAGCCGGTGTCGACCATGAGCATGAGTTACCGCCTCGGTGAAGGAAAACAGGCATGAGCAGCAGTAAACCGGTGTTGGTCAGTGATCAGCCGAACAATGTGCTGGCGCTGGATGACAAAAAATACTCGCGCCTGGGGTGGTGGCTGGTGCTGGGTGGCTTCGCCGGCTTCCTCGGTTGGGCGGCATTGGCGCCGTTGGACAAGGGCGTGGCGGTGCCGGGCAAGGTCATGGTCTCGGGTCATCGCAAGACGGTGCAGCATCCGGCAGGCGGTATCGTCGAACGCATCGAAGTGCGCGACGGTGATGTGGTCAACGCCGGCCAGGTGCTGCTGCGTTTGAAGGAAACCCCGTTGCGTGGGCAGATGCAGTCCCTGCGCAGCCAGTACCTTGCGTCCCTGGCCAGCGAAGCGCGCTTGAGTGCGGAAAGCGAAGGGTTGGCGGCGGTCACCTTTGGCCCCGAGCTGCTTGACGATCCCGAGGCTGCCAACACCCTGGACCTGCAACGCCAGCTGTTCAGCAGTCGCGCCCAGGCGCTGGCGACCGAGCAGCAAGGCCTGCGCGAAACCATCGCCGGGATCGAGGCGCAGCTACGTGGCACGCGCGACTCGCAGGCCAGCAAGGTCCAGCAACGTGCAGCGCTGAGTGAGCAACTGCAGGGCCTGCGCGAGTTGGCGCGCGACGGTTACATCCCGCGCAATCGCCTGCTCGACAGCGAGCGCCTGTATGCCCAGATCGACGGCACCATCGCCGAGGACTACGGCCGTATTGGCCAATTGCAGCGCCAGGTCCTGGAGCTGCGCCTGCGCATCCGCCAGCTCGGTGAAGACTTCCAGAAAGACCTGCGCGGCCAATTGGCCGATACCCGTACCCGCAGTGATGACCTGCGCAATCGCCTGGCCTCGGCCGAGTTTGAGCTGGCCAACAGCCTGGTGCGTGCGCCTGCGAGCGGTGTGGTGGTCGGCCTGGATGTGTTTACCGAAGGCGGGGTGATCAAGCCTGGCCAGGCATTGATGGACATCGTGCCCCAGGGCGAGCCGTTGCTGGTGGAGGCGCGGGTGCCGGTGCAGATGGTCGACAAGGTGCACCCCGGCTTGCCGGTGGAGTTGATGTTCTCGGCCTTCAACCAATCCACCACACCACGGGTGGCCGGCGAGGTCACGCTGGTGTCAGCGGATCGCCAGGTCGATGAGCGCACCGACGAGCCTTACTACACGCTGCGCGCGCAGGTCAGCGCGGCCGGCATGCAGCAACTGGACGGCGTGCAGATCCGCCCCGGCATGCCGGTGGAAACCTTCGTCAAGACCGGTGAGCGCTCGATGCTCAACTACCTGTTCAAACCGTTGCTGGATCGCACCCACATGGCCCTGGTGGAAGAATGAAGGCGTTGTTGTTCACCCTGTGTTTCAGTTGCGCACCGGCGGCGCAGGCCCTGGGTTTGTTGGATGCGTACGACCTGGCCCTGCGCAATGACCCGACCTTCCAGGCCGCGATCCAGGAGCGCGAGGCCGGCGAGGAGAATCGTGCGATCAGCCGCGCCGGGCTGCTGCCGAACCTGTCCTGGAGCTATAACAATTCGCGCAATGAATCCGAAGTAACCCAGAGCACCGCCGTGGGCAATGTCACCAGCGACCGCGATTACCGCAGCTATGCGTCGACCCTGACCTTGCAGCAACCGCTGCTGGATTACGAAGCCTATGCGCGCTTTCGCCAGGGCACTGCCCAGGCGCTGATGGCCGATGAACGGTTTCGCGGCAAGAGCCAGGAACTCGCGGTGCGCGTACTCAGTGCCTACAGCCAGGCGTTGCTGGCCCAGGAGCGTATCGAGCTGAGCCGCGCACAGAAACGCGCGTTTGCCGAACGCCTGCAACTCAATGATCGCCTGCTCAAGGGCGGGGAAGGCACGCGCACCGACGTGCTGGAAACCCAGGCCCGCCTGAGCCTGGCCCAGGCCGAGGAAATCGAGGCGCTGGACACCCAGGACAGTGCCCTGCGCGAGCTGGAAGCCATCGTCGGCCAACCGTTGCAGATCGAAGAACTGGCACCGCTGGCTCGCCAGTTCGCGATTCCGCCGCTGGAGCCCAACCGTTTCGACACCTGGCGCGAACTGGCGATGGCCAACAACCCGGAGCTGAAGTCCCAGCACCACGCGTTGGACGTTGCCGAATATGAAGTGGAGCGTAAACGCGCCGGCCACATGCCCAAGGTCAGCCTCTACGCCAGCAGCCGCCAGACCAGCTCCGACTCCGAAAGCAGCTACAACCAGAAGTACGACACCAACAGTGTCGGCATCCAGGTCAGCCTGCCGCTGTTCGCCGGTGGCGGCGTGTCGGCGTCCACCCGCCAGGCGGCGCACCAACTGTCCCAGGCCCAATATGAACTGGATGCGCAAACCTCGGCGACCCTGGTGGAGCTGCGCAAGCAGTTCAACCTCAACACCAGCGGCGCGGCGAAAGTGCGTGCCTACGAAATGGCCGTCAGCTCCGCCACCGCCTTGGTCACCGCTACCCAAAAAAGCGTCAGCGGCGGCGAGCGCGTCAACCTCGACGTGCTCGACGCCGAACAACAGCTTTACACCGCCCGCCGCGACCTGGCGAACGCGCGGCATGCGTATCTGCTGGCGCGGATTCAATTGAAGTATTACGCAGGATTGCTCAACGAGCAGGACTTGCAGGCGTTGGCAGGGTATTTCCAGCCGCCACCTTTGCCTTGAAATGCAAGCCCCCTGTGGGAGCGGGCTTGCTCGCGAAGGCGTTGTGTCATTCAACACATATACCGACTGACACCCCGCCTTCGCAGGCAAGCCAGCTCCCACAGGGAATATGTGTGCGCGGTGCGATTGCATGCAGCTCGAACCTGCTGCTCGGATGTGGGAGCTCTCGATCCAGAGCGAGGCAGCGATGGCGGTGGTTCAGCCAACCCATATACCAACTGACCCTGCGCCTTCGCAGGCAAGCCAGCCCCCACCTTTGCCTTGAAATGCATGCCCCTGTGGGAGCGGGCTTGCTCGCGAAGGCGTTGTGTCAGTCAACACATATACCGACTGACACCCCGCCTTCGCAGGCAAGCCAGCTCCCACAGGGGATATGTGTGCGCTGCGCGATTGCATGCAGCTCGAACCTGCTGCTCGGATGTGGGAGCTCTCGAGCCAGAGCGAGGCAGCGATGGCGGTGGTTCAGCCAACCCATGTACCGAATGACACCCCGCCTTCGCAGGCAAGCCAGCTCCCACAGGGGATAGGTGTGCGTTGTGCGATTGCATGCAGCTCGAACCTGCTGCTCGGTTGTGGGAGCTCTCGAGCCAGAGCGAGGCAGCGATGGCGGTAGTTCAGCCAACCCATATACCAACTGACACCCCGCCATCGCAGGCAAGCCAGCCCCACCTTTGCCTTGAAATGCATTCCCTTGTGGGGCTTGCTCGCGAAGGCGGTGGCTCAGTCAACACATCTATCAACTGACACCCCCCATAGGCAAACCAACCCCCACAGGCGATCTACGCTGTCCTGCCGACTTATCGGCGGGTCAGCAGCACGCCGGATTCCATATGGTGCGTCCACGGGAACTGGTCAAACAGGGCGCACTTGGTGATGCGGTGGGTGTCATGCAGTTGCGCGATGTTCGCCGCCAGGGTCTCCGGGTTGCAGGAGATGTACAGGATGTTGTCGAAACGCCGGGTCAGTTCGCAAGTGTCCGGGTCCATGCCGGCACGGGGCGGGTCGACGAACACGCTGCCGAATTCGTAGCTCTTCAGGTCGATGCCGTGCAGGCGACGGAACGGGCGCACTTCGTTGAGCGCCTCGGTGAGTTCCTCGGCAGACAGGCGCACCAGCGTGACGTTATCCACCGCGTTTTCATCAAGGTTGCTCAGCGCGGCATTCACCGAGGTCTTGCTGATTTCGGTGGCCAGCACTTTGCGCACGCGGGTTGCCAGGGGCAGGGTGAAATTGCCGTTGCCGCAATACAACTCGAGCAAATCATCCGGGCGATCGCCCAGGGCTTCGTACGCCCAGTTGAGCATCTTCTGGTTCACCGTGCCGTTGGGCTGGGTGAACGCGCCTTCAGGCTGGCGGTAGCTGAATGTGCGACCGCCGACCTCGAGCTTTTCCACCACGTAGTCATGGCCGATCACGTCGCGCTTGCCTTTCGAACGGCCGATGATGCTCACGTTCAAGTCGGCAGCCAACTGGTTCGCGGCGGTGTGCCAATGCTCGTCCAGCGGGCGGTGGTAGCACAGGGTGATCATTGCGTCGCCGGCCAACGTGGTGAGGAACTCCACCTGGAACAGCTTGTGGCTCAGCGCAGCACTGGCTTGCCAGGCGGCCTTGAGCTGCGGCATCAACTGGTTGAGGCGCTGGCTGGCGATGGGAAATTCTTCGATCAGGATCGGTGTGCGTTTGTCGTCCTGGGAGAACATCGCGTAGTGGCGTTCACCGCCTTCGCGCCACAGGCGGAACTCCGCGCGCAGGCGAAAGTGCTGCAGCGGCGAATCGAAGACCTGTGGCTCGGGCGCGTCGAACGGTGCCAGCAGGTCACGCAAGCGCGTGACCTTGTCTTGCAGTTGAGCGGTGTAGCGTGCGGCGTCAAAAGTCATGCGTTGAACCAGCCCAGCTTGATCACAAACAGAATCGACAGAATCACCAGTGCCGGGTTCAGCTCACGGTAGCGGCCCGAAAGCAGCTTGATGGCGGTCCAGGCGATGAAACCGAAGGCGATGCCGTTGGCGATGGAGTAAGTGAAGGGCATCGCCAGGGCGGTGATCACCACCGGCGCTGCAACGGTAATGTCATCCCAGTCGATTTCGGCCAGGCCCGAGGTCATCAGCACGGCGACGAACAGCAGTGCCGGCGCGGTGGCGAACGCGGGAACGCTGGCCGCCAGTGGCGAGAAGAACAGCGCCAGCAGGAACAGGATCGCAACCACGATCGCCGTCAGACCGGTACGGCCACCGGCACTCACGCCGGCGGCGGATTCGATGTAGCTGGTGGTGGTCGACGTGCCCAGCAGCGAACCGGCCATGGCGGCGGTGCTGTCGGCGATCAGGGCGCGGCCCATCTTCGGCATGTGGCCGTCCTTGCCCATCAGGCCGGCGCGCTTGGCGACGCCGATCAGGGTGCCGGAGTTGTCGAACAGGTCGACGAACAGGAAGGCGAAGATCACGCTGACCAGGCCGATGTCCAATGCACCTTTGATATCCAGCTGCAGGAAAGTCGGGGCCAGCGACGGCGGCATCGAGGTCACGCCGCCGAACGGAGTGAAGCCCATGACGATGGACACGATGGTCACCGCCAGGATGCCGATCAGCACTGCACCGCGCACGGCCAGGGCTTCCAGCGCCACGATCAGCGCGAAACCGAGGGTGGCGAGGATCGGCGCCGGTTGCTTGAGGTCGCCCAGGCCAACCATGGTGGCCGGGTTGCTGACCACGATGCCGGCGTTGTGCAGGGCGATCAGCGCCAGGAACAGGCCGATACCGGCGGCAATTGCCGAGCGCAGGGGCAGCGGGATGCTGTTGATGATCCACTCACGGATACGGAAGATCGACAGCAGGAAGAACAGCACCGCCGAGATGAACACCGCGCCCAGCGCAACCTGCCAGGTATGGCCCATGTGCAGGACCACGGTGTAGGTAAAGAAGGCATTGAGGCCCATGCCCGGCGCCAGTGCGATCGGGTAGTTGGCGATCAGGCCCATCACGGTCGAACCGATGGCCGCCGCCAGGCAGGTCGCGACAAATACTGCGCCCTTGTCCATGCCAGTCTCGCCGAGGATGCTCGGGTTGACGAACAGGATGTAGGCCATGGCCAGGAATGTCGTGATGCCCGCGAGGATCTCGGTGCGCACGTTGGTGTTGTGTGCCTTGAGTTGAAACAGCTTTTCCAGCATGCCTGCTCCCTGTGACGCTATTTTGCGTCGTGATTTGTTGACCTCTAAGTCAAAGCACAAACTGCGCCAAGCGCCTGTGGTTCCAGAGAGGATCGGAAAAAGCGGCGCATCATACCAGCAGCCGAGGCCGTGTGGCGTATAGGCTGCGTATTCTGAAGCGTGGCCTTGAGGCATACTGCGCCGACGTTTAATCCAGGGTCATCGCCAGCATGAAAAAAGCCAACGCCAGCAGTCTAGCTCTGTTCGCCATAATCGGCCTTTGGCTCAGTGCGGCACCGGCGTGGGGCGCGACTGCACCGGCGTTGAGCGAGGTGCGGGTGTTCAAGGTGCAGTCGAAAGGTTGTACTGAAACCATCCCTGAACGCGCGGCCAGCACCCAGATGTGCACGCACCGTGGGCAAACGCTGGTGTACGTGATGGAAGTCGGCTTGGGCAACAGCTCCCAGGCGTTCTTCGATGGTGCGCCGGTTTCCGGCAGCAGCACCGCGATCTGCCAGGTGGGCTCCATCAGCCAGGCGTGCAGCGGCGCGGGCACGGTGATGGGCTACATCTATGCGTTCCAGCTGAATATCACCGCGGGTGGCACCTTCCAGTACAGCAACACGTCGATCAATCCGCCGCGCAACCAACTGGTTACCACCCTCAGCATTCGCTGATCGCCACCTATCAATTGCCTTGAACGCTCAATACCCCGGGAAGTCGTACCCCTGAGACGGCGACTTTCCTGAACGCCGCGGATGTACACCAACCCGTGAGGTGTTTATGAGCGCGAACCCCAATGGCGCGGCGGCCCAACCGTTCGCCAGCCACTCCATACGCCTGAGCCTCAATGGCCAGGACCGCCAGCTGGACGTGTTGCCCTGGACCACCTTGCTCGACCTGTTGCGTGAGCAACTGGATCTGGTCGGCAGCAAAAAGGGTTGCGACCACGGCCAATGCGGCGCCTGCACCGTGTTGCGCGACGGCAAACGCGTAAACGCCTGCCTGACCCTGGCGGTGATGTGCGACGGCGCCGAGCTGACCACTATCGAAGGCCTGGCCGACGGCGACCAGCTCCACCCGATGCAGCAAGCCTTCATCAAGCACGATGCCTTCCAGTGCGGCTACTGCACCCCTGGCCAGATCTGTTCCGCTGTCGGCCTGGCCAATGAAGGCCGTGCCCACGACACCGCGCAGATCCAGGAACTGATGAGCGGCAACCTGTGCCGTTGCGGCGCCTACACCAATATTCGCGATGCCATCGAAGACGCGTTGCCCCGCTGCCGCGCCGGGGGAGATCAGTCATGAACCCCTTCCATTACAGCAAGCCTGCGGATGTGCACGAGGCCGTGCACCTGAGCAGCGCCGCATCGCGCTTTATCGCCGGCGGCACCAACCTGCTGGACTTGATGAAAGAAAACCTCACGCGCCCCGAGCACCTGATCGACATCACCGGCCTGCCGTTGCAGGGTGTTGAAGAAACCGCAGAAGGCGGCCTGCGCATCGGCGCGCTGGTCAGCAACGCCGACCTGGCCTGGCACCCGCTGGTCGAGGCGCGCTACCCGTTGCTGTCGCAGGCGATCCTCGCCGGTGCCTCGCCGCAATTGCGCAATATGGCCAGCACTGGCGGCAACCTGCTGCAGCGCACCCGGTGCTATTACTTCTATGACGCCGCCGTGCCCTGCAACAAGCGCGAGCCCGGCAGCGGTTGCCCGGCGCGCACCGGCTTGAACCGTATCCATGCGATCCTCGGCGCCAGCGACCAGTGCGTGGCCACCCACCCGTCGGACATGTGCGTGGCCCTCGCGGCATTGGAGGCACGGGTGCATGTGGAGGGGCGTGGCGGCGCGCGGGTCATCGAGTTTGCCGACTTCCACCGCCTGCCCGGCGATGCGCCGCAGCGTGATAACCAATTGGCCGATGATGAACTGATCACCGCCATTGAGCTGCCCGCCGACCACCTGGCGCGTCACAGTCACTACCTGAAAATCCGCGACCGTGCGTCCTACGCTTTCGCGCTGGTCTCGGTCGCCGCAGCCCTGGAGTTGGACGGTGACCGGATCGTCGACGCGCGCCTGGCCCTCGGCGGTGTGGCCCATAAACCGTGGCGGGATCGCGCGGTGGAAGCTGCGTTGATCGGCCAGGCGGTCAGCCGCGAAACCTTCAGCAACGCCGCCGATGCCTTGCTGCAAGACGCCGAGCCGTTGGAACACAACGGCTTCAAGATCAAATTGGCGCGCCGTGCAATCATCCGCGCCCTGAGCGACGCCGCCGTCGCCGGAGAACGCCCATGACCGCTCTCGGCAAACCCCTGGACCGTGTCGACGGTCTGCTCAAGGTCACCGGCCAGGCGCGCTATGCCGGCGAGTTTCCCGAGGTTGGCCTGCTGCATGGCAGTGTGGTCTCCAGCACCATCGCCAAAGGACGCGTGGTCAACATCGACGCCTCCAAAGCCTTGGCGCTGCCGGGCGTGGTCATGGTGCTCGATCACCGCAACCGGCCCAGACTCGCCAGCTATGACGATGCCTTCGCCGACGATGATGCCGCCGATGGCTCGCCGTTTCGTCCGCTGTACAACGACCGCGTGCTCTACAGCGGCCAGCCGCTGGCCCTGGTGATCGCCGACAACCTCGAACTGGCGCGGCATGCCGGCTCACTGGTGCAGATCGAGTACGCCAGCGAAACCTTCGAAACCGACCTGGTGGCCCAGCAGGAGCAGGCTCACCCGTCACCGCAAACCCCGCCCAAGCCACGCGGTAATTTCCAGGCCGAATGGACCGGCGCCGCCGTGAGCCTTGACCTGCACTACAGCACCCCCATCGAACACCACAACCCGATGGAGCCGCACGCCAGCACCGTGCTGTATCAGCCGGACGGCACCCTGCATATCCACGACAAGACCCAGGGCCCGCAGAACTGCCAGGCCTATGTGCAAAAAGTCTTCGGCCTGGACAAGAGCCAAGTGCGCATCTTTGCCGCGTTCGTCGGTGGTGCCTTTGGATCCGGCCTGCGCCCGCAGTACCAGTTGCCGCTGGCGGTGATGGCGTCCCTGGCGCTCAAGCGCTCGGTGCGCGTCACGCTGACGCGTCAGCAAATGTTCACCTTCGGCTACCGCCCACGCACCTTGCAGCGTTTGCAGATGGGCGCGGCGGCAGATGGCCGCCTGATGGCGCTGGGGCATACGGCGATTGGCCAGACCTCACGTTTCGAAGACTTCAGCGAGCACGTGGTGGAGTGGAGCGGCATGCTTTATCACTGCGACAACGTGCAATTGACCTACCAGTTGGTGCCACTGGACGTGTTCACCCCGCTGGACATGCGTGCACCTGGCGCGGCCCTGGGCGTGATCGGCCTGGAGTGCGCCATGGACGAACTGGCGTGCGCCTTGGGCATGGACCCGGTGAAGCTGCGGCTGATCAACTACGCCGAGCGCAATCAGAACGACGACAAACCCTGGTCAAGCAAAGCCCTGCGCGAATGTTACCGTGATGGCGCCGAGCGTTTTGGCTGGAGCCAGCGCAACCCGGAACCGCGCAGCATGCGCGATGGCCGCCAGTTGATCGGCTGGGGCATGGCCGGCGGCGTGTGGGAAGCCATGCAGATGAAGGCCAGCGCCAAGGCCCGCCTCGATGCCGAGGGCAAGCTGACGGTCAGCAGCGCCACCACCGATATCGGCACGGGTACGTACACGGTCATGACCCAGATCGCGGCGCAGGCCAGCGGCGTGGCGATGGACGACGTGCGTTTTCTGCTCGGTGACTCTTCATTGCCGACGGCGCCGTTGCAGGGCGGCTCGTTTACCGTGTCCTCGGTGGGCACTGCGGTGCAGCAAGCGTGCGAAGCCTTGAATGCCCAGTTGCTGGCCATCGCCCGGCAGACCTACCCGGTATTCACGCAGGCGCAGTCCGTGCGGTTTGAAGACGGTCAACTGCACGCCGGCGACGTGAGCGTGTCGTTGGCGCAGTTGGTCAAGGACAGTGGCGAAGCGGCGTTGGAAGCCCAGGTCGACAGTGAGCCGGACAAAAAACGTGAGGGCTACAGCACTGCCACGCATTCGGCGGTGTTCGTCGAGGTGCGGGTGGATGAAGACCTCGGCACTATCAAGGTCAGCCGCGTGGTCAGTGCGATTGCGGCCGGGCGCGTGGTCAATCCAAAAATGGCGCGCAGCCAGATACTCGGTGGCGTGGTATGGGGCATCGGCATGGCCCTGCATGAAGAAACCCAGGTCGACCATCAACTGGGGCGCTACATGAACCACAGCCTGGCCGAGTACCACATTCCGGTGAATGCCGATATTGGCGAGATTGAGGTGATATTCGTCGAAGAACACGACGAGATCGTCAACGCGCTGGGGTCCAAGGGCGTCGGTGAGATCGGCATTGTCGGCGTGGCGGCGGCGGTCGCGAATGCGATCTACCATGCCACCGGCAAGCGAGTGCGCGAGTTTCCCATCACGTTGGACAAGGTGCTGTAACCCGGTCTTCGGACCACAGAAGAGCAAAATGTGGGAGCTGGTTTGCCTGCGATAGCTATCTGTCAGCCCATCATATAGTGGCTGAGACACCGCCATCGCAGGCAAGCCAGCGCCGACATTGACGGTTTTTCAACCGGCTTATGGCTTGGTTTCTTCCACCGGCACATGCATGCGGTCGCGGTTGGCCAGGGTCGGGAACAGTTTGATCCAGGTCCCCGTCACCACCAGCGTGCCGATCCCGCCCATGACCACGGCGGGCACGGTGCCGAACCAGTGGGCGGTGATGCCCGATTCGAACTCGCCCAGTTGATTCGATGCGCCGATGAACAGGCCGTTGACGGCACTCACGCGACCGCGCATTTCATCCGGGGTTTCCAGCTGCACGAAGGAGGCGCGGATCACCATGCTGATCATGTCCGCCGCGCCCAGGACCACCAGCACTGCCAGCGAGAACCAGAACGAAGTGGACAGGCCGAACGCGATGGTCGCCACGCCGAATACGCCGACGGCAGTGAACATCACGCGGCCCACATGCCGATCCACCGAAAACCGTGCCAGCCACAGCGACATCAACAGCGCGCCTACTGCTGGTGCCGAGCGCAGCAGGCCCAGGCCCCAGGCGCCGGTCAGCAGGATGTCCTTGGCGAACACCGGCAGCAACGCGGTGGCGCCGCCCAGCAGCACGGCAAACAGGTCCAGGGAAATCGCCCCGAGAATGTCCGGGCGGCTGCGGATAAAGCGGATGCCGGCCAGCAGCGAATCGAGGGTGGCCTTGCCCTTGTTGAGCGGGGTCTGGCGGGCGGGCAGGTTGAGGGTCAGCACACAGGCAATCAGGTACAGCGCCACGGTAGGGCCATACACCCACACGCTGCCAAACGCGTAGAGCAAACCGCCGAGGGCCGGCGCGACGATGGTCGCCAGTTGCTGGGCCGATTGCGATGAGGCCACGGCGCGCGGGAACAGTGCGCTGGGCACGATGCTCGGCAGCAGAGCCTGGGTGGTGGGCATTTCAAAGGAGCGCGCGGCGCCGAGCAGGAAGGCGAGGATAAAGATCATCTCGCGGGTCACGTTGCCGGTCAGGCCACCGATGGCCAGGGACAGGGCGATCAACGCCTGCACGGTCTGGCAGATGGCGGCGACCTTGCGCCGCTCATAGCGGTCGGCCACATGCCCGGTGTGCAGCATGAACAGCACGCGCGGTACGAACTCGACCAGCCCGACCAGGCCCAGGTCCAGCACATTGCCGGTCAGTTGGTAGAGGTTCCAGCCGATGGCCACGGTGAGCATCTGGAAACCGCTGGCGGTAAAGATCCGTGCCAGCCAGAACGCGATGAAAGGGCGGTGGTGACGCAACAGCAACGCGGGTTCACTAGGCATCGGGAATTCTGGTCAGGGCCGGGGGAGGGCCGAGATTATCATCAAGTTGTAACAGATGGTTGCAGGAACTGCGCTGAGGCAGTCTGTCACGCGGCAAAAGACCACACAGTTCAATCCTCAAAATGGGACTACTCTTTCAGCAATGCTTGATCCAGATCAATGTCCGCCCGGGCATCGGTCTGGCGGCCGCAAGGCCAGATTCCCTGCGTGGTTGGTTAAAAAAAGAAACGAATTGAAATTCGCCAGACTCCATATCCGTGGGGGCAGTGGGTGCAGGCTCCCGCCAGCAGCCGGTATTACCTGACAGAGGAAGACTTATGTTCGGTTTGGAGGCGCTAGATCTCGCCCGAATTCAATTCGCATTCACCATCTCGTTCCACATCCTGTTCCCGGCGATCACCATCGGCCTGGCCAGTTACCTTGCGGTGCTGGAGGGCTTGTGGCTCAAAACCCATAACGACACCTACCGTGACCTCTACCATTTCTGGTCGAAGATCTTTGCCGTCAACTTCGGCATGGGCGTGGTCTCCGGCCTGGTGATGGCCTACCAGTTCGGCACCAACTGGAGCCGCTTCTCGGACTTCGCCGGCGCCGTCACCGGCCCGCTGCTGACGTATGAAGTGCTCACGGCGTTCTTCCTCGAAGCCGGTTTCCTCGGCGTGATGCTGTTCGGCTGGAACAAGGTGGGGCGCAAGCTGCACTTTTTCTCCACGGTGATGGTGGCCGTCGGTACGTTGATCTCGACGTTCTGGATTCTCGCCTCCAACAGCTGGATGCAGACGCCGCAGGGCTTTGAAATCATCGACGGCCGCGTGATCCCCACCGATTGGCTGGCGGTGATCTTCAACCCGTCCTTCCCCTACCGCCTGATGCACATGGCCACGGCGGCTTTCGTGGCCACGGCGTTCTTCGTCGGCTCCTCGGCGGCCTGGCATTTGCTGCGCGGCAAGGACAACCCGGCGATCCGCACCATGTTGTCGATGGCGATGTGGATGGCGCTGATCGTCGCGCCGATCCAGGCAGTGATCGGTGACTTCCATGGCCTCAACACCCTCAAGCATCAACCGGCGAAAATCGCTGCGATTGAAGGCCACTGGGAGAATATCGGCAACGAACCGACGCCGCTGATCCTGTTCGGCTGGCCGGACATGAAGGCCGAGAAAACCAAGTACGCGGTCGAGATTCCCTATCTGGGCAGCCTGATCCTGACCCACTCCCTGGATAAACAGGTGCCGGCGCTCAAGGAGTTTCCGCCTGAGGATCGCCCCAATTCGACCATTGTGTTCTGGTCGTTCCGGGTCATGGTCGGCCTGGGCTTCCTGATGATCTTCACCGGGCTGTTCAGCCTGTGGCTGCGCCGTGGCGACAAGATGTACACGTCCAAGCCGTTCCTGTACCTGGCGCTGTGGATGGGCCCGTCCGGGCTGATCGCGATTCTCGCCGGTTGGTTCACCACCGAAATCGGCCGTCAGCCGTGGGTGGTCTACGGGTTGATGCGCACGGCGGATGCGTCCTCCGGGCATAGCCTGGCGCAGATGACCATTACCCTGGTGTTGTTCGTGGTGGTGTATTTCGCGCTGTTCGGCGCGGGCCTGGGCTACATGATGCGCCTGGTGCGCAAGGGCCCTGTGACCCACGAAGGCACCGAGCCGACCCACGGTGGTCCTGGCCAGAAACGCACACCGGCCCGTCCGTTGTCTGCCGCCGATGATGGCAGCGATGACGACCACGCCCACATCCAGCACAAGGGGAATTGAGATGGGTATTGATCTTCCGCTGATCTGGGCCGTGATCATCATTTTCGGCATCATGATGTACGTGGTCATGGACGGCTTCGACCTGGGTATCGGCATTCTCTTTCCGTTTATCCCCGGCAAAGTCGACCGTGACGTGATGATGAACACCGTGGCCCCGGTCTGGGACGGCAATGAAACCTGGCTGGTACTTGGCGGCGCGGCGTTGTTCGGCGCGTTCCCGCTGGCCTATTCGGTGGTGCTCTCCGCGTTGTACCTGCCGCTAATCCTGATGCTGGTCGGGCTGATATTCCGGGGCGTGGCCTTCGAGTTCCGCTTCAAGGCCAAGGACCACAAGCGTCACCTGTGGGACAAGGCCTTCATCGGTGGCTCGCTGGCCGCGACGTTCTTCCAGGGCGTGGCGCTGGGCGCCTTTATCGACGGCATCCCGGTGGTGGATCGCCAGTTTGCCGGCGGCTCGCTGGACTGGCTGACACCGTTCACGATGTTCTGCGGTGTGGCGCTGATCGTGGCTTATGCCTTGCTCGGCTGCACCTGGCTGATCATGAAGACCGAAGGCAAGTTGCAGGAGCAGATGCACAACCTGGCGCGGCCGCTGGCGTTCGTGGTGCTGGCGGTGATCGGTATCGTCAGCCTGTGGACGCCGCTGGCGCACCCGGAAATCGCTTCGCGCTGGTTCACCCTGCCGAACCTGTTCTGGTTCCTGCCGGTGCCGATCCTGGTGTTGGTGACTATGTACGGCCTGATCCGTGCGGTGGCGCGTAATGCGCACTACACGCCGTTCCTGCTCACGCTCGTGCTGATCTTCCTCGGCTACAGCGGCCTGGGGATCAGCCTGTGGCCGAACATCATCCCGCCGTCGGTCTCGATCTGGGATGCCGCCGCACCGCCGCAGAGCCAGGGCTTCATGCTGGTCGGCACGTTGTTCATCATCCCGTTCATCCTGGGCTACACCTTCTGGAGCTACTACGTGTTCCGCGGCAAGGTCACCCACGAAGACGGTTATCACTAGGAGGGGCGTTTAATGTCCGGCAAGCCTTCGTTGCACGAGATTGAACAGGCCGAGAAACAGCCGCTGTGGCGGCGCCTGGGGTGGTTGGCGATGATCTGGACCGGCAGCGTGCTGGCCCTGTTTGTCGTGGCCAGCCTGATGCGCATGTTCATGAATGCGGCGGGCCTGACCACCCACTGACATCCCGATCCGGGCCTTGCGGCCCGGCTTTCAACCCTGCCCATCGCGAGATCGGCAGGGTTTTTTTATTTGCGCGCCTTGAGGATCACGAACTTCGGGGTCGCCGCCACTTGCTCGACACCCCGGAACAGCCGCGCCAACTTGCTGTGATAACCCAGATGACGGTTGCCGACTATATAAAGGGCGCCGCCGACCACCAGTGCCTCGCGCGCCTGCTGGAACATGCGCCAGGCCAGGAAGTCGCCCACCACCTGCTGCTGGTGGAACGGCGGGTTGCACAGCACCACATCCAGGGACTGCGGTTCCTGGCCAGCGAGGCCATCACCGGCGCGGACGTTGACGTCGCGCTCGCCGAGGGCGGCGCGCCAGTTCTCCAGCGCCGACTGCACGGCCATGTAGGACTCGTCCACCAAGGTGTACTGCGCGTCAGGGTTTTGCAGTGCGCTGGCGATGGCCAATACGCCATTGCCGCAGCCCAGGTCTGCGACGCGGGCACTGCCGAGGTTTTTCGGCAGGTGCGGCAGGAAAGCGCGGGTGCCGATGTCCAGGCTTTCGCGGCAAAACACGTTGGCGTGGTTCAGCAGTTCAATCGCCGGCGCATCCACGGTGTAGCGGGTGGGGTAGGGCGAGACCGCTGTCGGACGCTCCGCAACGGTGGCGATCAACAGCCGGGCTTTCTTGACGGCCAGCGAGGCGTGCATGGGGCCGATATAGCGCTCAAGCATTTCCCCGGCCGCGCGTGGCAGGTGCTTGACCATCGCCCCGGCGATCACTTCCGCGCCCGGCGCCAGTTGACCCTGCAGGCGGATCAGTTGCTCTCCCAGCAAGGCGAGGGTCTTGGGTACACGGATCAGCACGCGATCGAAGGGCCCTGCTGGCAGCTGGCTGGCGGGGATGAACGGCACCGCATCGAAGGCCTTGGCGTTGCGCACCAGGTTTTTCCCGAGGCCCTGGGCCGCGAGGAAAGAGTCGCCGCTGGAAGTCACTTGCACCTGGCCTTCAAGGCTGGCGGCCAAGGCGCCGAAGCTGTCATTGAGCACCAACACGCGGGTCGCGGCGCCGGGTTGCTGTTCGGCCAGGTAGCTGAGGAGGTACTCGTCGGCCGCGTCGAAGGCTTGCAGCGGATCGTTGTGCTGTTCTGGCTGGCGAATCAGATCGAGCTGGGCGAAGGGCGTGTCGAGCAGGGGCATGGCGGGGAGGCTCTGGGTAATCGATGGGCGTTGGGCAGTGGCCTGCACAACGGTCTGAGTGAACAGCGGGCAGGACCCCGGCAGGGTCGCTCAGCACTCAGACATTTGCCGCAAATGTTACTTTTTTTCAGGGGGGATTACATGCGTAGTTTCAGCCGCGCTTAAAACAACCCCGCTTTCGAAGCGCAGAGCACGGCGGCAATCTTGTTGTTGACGCCCAGCTTCTTGAAGCAACTGCAAATATGAAAGCCTACCGTGCGTTCGGACAGGCACAGGATGGTAGCGATATCCGCGGCGGTCTTGCCCATGGCCGACCACTTGAGGATTTCGGTTTCCCGTGGGGTCAGTTTGCTCGCAGGGCTGCTGGTTGCGGTGTCGGTGTAGGTCTGTGCTACGACCGTGTGGAGCGCATGGCAGAGCCAGAGTACCTGGCCGGCCTTTTCATACAATTCTTCCGGACTGACCGCACCTTTGCCGCGGCCCAGGGTGAGCATGCTGAACACGCCCTGGAAATCATGCACGGCTTGAGTCCAGCCCAGGTTCACGCCACATGTCTGGGCCAGGGACCAGAGGGAGGGGGAATCCTTGAAGGTTTTTTCCTCCCAGACCAGGGGCAATACACAAGTTTTGCAATGTTTAACGACCGGATCAACTTCAAAGAAGCGGGCCTGGTTATACAGTTTGTTCCATTCCTCCGGATAGTTGTTGATGCAAATGGGCTTCGCGTGAGTGTCAGGTAGTTGCGAAGTCATGGTAAATGAGCAGTACTGAAAGCCGAGTGCGTAGGTGTGATTGACGGCTAAGTCAAAAAGACTGGTGGTTTCGCTCTCGCCTTCCAGCTTGGGAAGTCTTGAATTGCGCCAGTTAACCATTGGTGAATCTCCATGAGGTTCTGCGCGACTGGGGATACGTCCTGGACTCCCTACGCCGCAGGAAATGAGTGTAGGACATGGCCTGCAAGGCAAGATGAAAATTTGGTTATTGACGGGCGGTGCTTGAGATTTTTTTATTCGATTGTTGCAACTCATTCCCTGCGCTGAATAAATTTCTTGCGGTTTTTTAGTGGGTTGAAGGCTGTGTAACGCGCAAGTTATGGTGCGTTTGTAACGTCGGGAAAGGGCTTAATAGCCAATTGATTAGTGATGGTATTAGATAGCCATACTTGCGTGCGCATGGGATTCCACTACAAACCACCGGT
Source organism: Pseudomonas sp. PS01298 (assembly GCF_029959745.1). NCBI lineage: Bacteria > Pseudomonadati > Pseudomonadota > Gammaproteobacteria > Pseudomonadales > Pseudomonadaceae > Pseudomonas > Pseudomonas sp. PS01298. The sequence continues at coordinate 65,339 of NZ_JASCPP010000021.1, forward strand.
GTTTCCGCGCGCGACTTTGAGGGACACTAGGGCTCCTGTAGAACGGAGCCTCCCATGACGGCCAGTGCTGAGAAATTTACCCGCCAGACCTTGCTCGACGTGCAATCGCTGACCCCCAGCCTGTTTACGCTGCGCACCACACGCGACCCGGGATTCCGCTTCACGGCGGGTCAGTTCGTACGTCTGGGGGTGACCAAGGCCGACGGCAGCACGGTGTGGCGCGCCTATTCGGTGGTGTCTTCGCCGTTCGATGAGCACCTGGATTTCTTCTCGATTGTGGTGCCTGGCGGGGAATTCACCAGTGAACTGAGCCGCCTGCGAGTGGGCGATACCCTGATGGTCGAGCGCCAGGCCACGGGTTTCCTGACGTTGAACCGTTTTGTCGATGGCCGTGATTTGTGGATGTTGGGGACCGGCACCGGGGTGGCGCCGTTTTTGTCGATCCTGCAGGATTTCGAAGTCTGGGAGAAATTCGAGCGGATCATCCTGGTGTACAGCGCGCGTGAGGCCAAGGAGCTGGCCTATCAGGCGCTGATCGCCGAACTGGGCGAGCGTGAGTACCTCGCCGAGTACGCGCACAAACTGACCTACCTTCCGATCGTGACCCGCGAGCCGCACCCCGGCGCCTTGAACGCGCGCATTACTACGCTGATCGAAAACGGCGAGTTGGAGCGCGCGGCCGGGGTCGAGCTGACGCCTGAGCATTCCCGTGTACTGATTTGCGGCAATCCGCAGATGGTCGATGACACTCGCCAGTTGCTCAAGCAGCGCGACCTGCAATTGAGCTTGAGCCGGCGCCCGGGCCAGGTGGCAGTGGAAAACTACTGGTAATAAAAAAGGCGCCTGCAACAGGCGCCTCTGACACAGCCCTTATCGGTTAAAGCGGCTTGTCGTTCTGTGCCTTGAGCAGGTCACGGATCTCGCCCAGCAAGACCTCTTCCTTGGTAGGCGTCGGCGGCAGGCTTGGTGCCACGGCCTCTTCACGTTTCAGGCGATTGATCGCCTTCACGCCCATGAAGATCGCAAACGCAACGATCAGGAAGTCGACCACGCTCTGGATGAACTTGCCATAGGCCAGTACCACCGCGGGGACGTCACCCTGCGCAGCCTTGAGCGTTATCGCCAGATCACCGAAGTCCACGCCGCCAATCAACAGGCCCAGTGGCGGCATCACCACGTCGCCTACAAACGAGGAAACAATTTTGCCGAAGGCGGCGCCGATGATAATACCGACGGCCATATCGACCACATTACCTTTGACCGCGAAGGCCTTGAACTCACTGATCACGCCCATAGGTTATTCCTTGTTACAGATGAGAAGGGTGGAACCCAGTGTAAGTCAGTCATAGCGGGCTTGCCTGACACAACCGTTAACACTGTTAGTTTTTATCGACACATTAAATCGCAAATAGTTTGCAAAGTGCCACCAATCGCGCGCGAAATACTCGCCAAATCAGTGGCTTACCACACTATTTTTTCAATCGGGTTAGTGCGGCTTTTCTATTTATCTTCTGGTGCTGGGGTCACTAGCCTCTGGCAAGCACAACTGAATGTGCATCAAAAAAACCAGAGGACACCTCGATGAAGAACTCAATGAGCCGCCGGCCTCTATCGGCGCGATATGCGCTGGTAGTCGCGACCGCCAGCCTGCTTTCGCTGTCAGTGCAAGCCGCCAACCTGACCCGCGACAACGGCGCTGCCGTTGGCGACAACCAGAACTCGCAGACCGCCGGCGCCAATGGCCCGGTGCTGCTGCAGGACGTGCAGTTGATCCAGAAGCTGCAACGCTTTGACCGCGAGCGCATCCCCGAGCGCGTCGTGCATGCCCGTGGCACGGGCGCCCACGGCACCTTCACGGTGACCGACAACCTCAGCGACCTGAGCAAGGCCAAGGTCTTCGCCGCCGGCGAAAGCACCCCGGTGTTCGTGCGTTTTTCCTCTGTGGTGCACGGCAACCACTCCCCGGAAACCCTGCGCGACCCGCGCGGTTTCGCCACCAAGTTCTACACCGCCGAGGGCAATTGGGACCTCGTTGGCAATAACTTCCCGACGTTCTTTATCCGCGATGCCATCAAGTTCCCGGACATGGTCCACGCCTTCAAGCCGGACCCGCGCACCAACCTCGATGACGATTCCCGCCGCTTCGACTTCTTCTCCCATGTGCCAGAGTCCACGCGCACGCTGACCGAGCTGTATTCCGACTCGGGCACCCCGGCCAGCTACCGGGAAATGGACGGCAATGGCGTGCACGCCTACAAGCTGATCAACGCCAAGGGCGAAGTGCACTACGTCAAGTTCCACTGGAAAAGCCAGCAGGGCCTCAAGAACCTTGATCCCAAGCAGGTCGTCGACGTGCAGGGCCGTGACTACAGCCACATGACCCATGACCTGGTCACCCATATCAACAAAGGGGATTTCCCCAAGTGGGACCTGTACGTGCAGGTGCTCAAGCCTGAAGACCTGGCCAAGTTCGATTTCGACCCGCTGGACGCCACCAAGATCTGGCCGGGCGTACCGGAGCGCAAAGTCGGGCAGATGGTGCTGAACCGCAACCCGGCCAATGTCTTCCAGGAAACCGAGCAGGTGGCCATGGCCCCGTCCAACCTGGTGCCGGGCATCGAGCCGTCAGAGGACCGCCTGCTGCAAGGCCGGGTGTTCTCCTACGCTGACACACAGATGTACCGCCTGGGCGCCAATGCCCTGCAATTGCCGATCAACGCGCCACGGGTCACCGTCAACAACGGCAACCAGGACGGCGCAATGAATGCCGGCAAGACCTCCACGGGCGTGAACTACCAGCCAAGCCGCCTGCTGCCACGTGAAGAGCCGCAAGCCGCGCGCTACAGCCAGTCGGCCCTGTCGGGCAGCACCCAGCAGGCGAAGATCCAGCGTGAGCAGAACTTCAAGCAAGCCGGCGACCTGTATCGCTCCTACAGCAAGAAAGAGCGCCAGGACCTGATCGAGAACTTCGGCGGCTCCCTGGCCACCACCGATGACGAGAGCAAGCACATCATCCTGTCGTTCCTCTACAAGGCCGACCCGGAGTACGGCACGGGTGTGGCCAAAGTTGCCAAGGGTGACCTGGCACGCGTGAAGGCGCTGGCGGAAAAACTCACCGACTAACCACGCACCCCCCGTAGGCGCCGGGCTTGCCGGCGATGGCGTAATC
>NZ_JASCPP010000220.1:0-3242 GCF_029959745.1 Pseudomonas sp. PS01298
GCGTTGGGCTGCGTAGCGGCCCCAAAAATCTTGGGAGCGCTGCGCACTCCAACGCGGGGCAAGCCCGCTCACCACAGAAGCCCCCCCTTGAAGCCCTCCCTTGCCACAACCACAAGCCCGCTCACCACACGGAGCGACTTAAATTCGCGGGATGAGCGCACCAGGCACTTGAATCACCCGGCTCGCCAACCGATGTCCGGCCAAGGCGGCCTCCTCTGGCGAGCCGCCTTTCAGCCGACCCGCCAAATACGCCGCACTGAACGAATCCCCCGCCGCCGTAGTGTCCACCACTTTCTCGACCTTCAGCGCCGGCACTGAAAAGCGCTCGCCGTTGCAGCGAATCAAGCACGCATCCGCTCCGCGCTTGAGCACCACTTCGGCGATACTCGGGTAGGCCGCGAACACCTGCTCGCTGTCTGCATAGCCAAACAAGGCGCGCTCGTCATCCTCGGTGAGCAAGGCGATGTCCACCTCGGCCAACACCGTGTGATAAGCCGCGCGTGCCGCTTCGACACTGGCCCACAGGCGCGGCCGGTAGTTGTTGTCGAACACCACTCGGCCGCCGCGCCGACGGGTTTCCACCAGCGCTTGCAGCAAACGCGCGCGCCCGACTTCACCCAATACCGCCAGGGTGATACCGCTGAAATACACCACGTCATAACCCGGCAAGGCCGCCAGGATCGGCTCGGCGGCCGGCGTGGTGAAGCAGTCGCGCACCGCCGCTTCGTTGCGCCAGTAGAGGAATTTGCGCTCGCCGTTGGCGTCGGTCTGGATGCAATAAAGCCCCGGCAGGCGTCCAGGCAGGCGCTGGACCTGCGCCAGGCCAAGGCCCTCTTCGGCCCATTGCGCGCACATGGCATCGCTGAAACTGTCGTCGCCCAGGGCGGTGACGTAGTCGACGGCGCCGCTATCGCCCAGCTCGCGGCGCAGGTACACCGCCGCGTTGAGGGTGTCGCCGCCGAAGCTCTGGTGCAGGCTGCCATCGGCGCGGTGTTGCAGTTCGATCATGCATTCGCCGATCAGGGCGATGCGCAAGGGTGTGTTCATGCCAACTCATCTCTGGTGTTCTTTAGGGCCTCATCGCCGGCAAGTGGGCGCCTGCAGGGGAAAGCGCTGCCAGGCCGGCGATGGGGCGACGCGGACTAGAAGCAGGTTTGCAGGGACTCGATCACCTGCAACTGCTCATCCACCAGGCAGCCGACCTGCCACTTGTCGAAGGTCAGGCAAGGGTGCGAAGTACCGAACGAAATGATGTCGCCGATACGCAGTTCCACGCCCGGCGCCACGCTCATGAAGGCGTGCTGGTCCATCACCGCGGTGACGGTGCAGGCGCTTACGTCATCGCCTTCCGCCGGCACGATCCCGGCCTTGTAGCGCTTGAGCGGCACCGGCAGGCCGGCGTCGTAGGCCACGTCGCGCTTGCCCAGGGCGATCACCGCAAAACCTGGCTCGGGCAGCGATTGCACATGGGCCCAGACTTCCAGTGCCGGGCGCAGGCCTTCGTTGAGGTCGCTGCGGCGGTCAAGCACGCAGCACTGTGCTTGGTTGTAGATGCCATGGTCGTGGGCCACGTAGCTGCCAGGGCGCAACACACTGAGGAAACGGCCGGCGGCGTTCTGCTCTTCGAACGACTCGGCGATCAAGTCGTACCAGGCCGAACCCGAGGCGGTGACGATAGGCTTGGGCAGGTCAAAGGAGCCATTGTTCTGCAGATCGACAGCCAGGCGCACCAGGCTGGCGGCGAAGTCGCGGATGCCGCTGATGGCGTGCTCGCCGTGGATCACACCTTCATAGCCTTCGATGCCCGTGAGGGCCAGCGCCGGCTGGGCCTTGATCGCCTTCGCCAGGTCACGCACTTCCTGCTCGCTGCGGCAGCCGCAACGCCCCCCCACCACACCGTATTCGATCATCACGTTCAGGCGCAGGCCACGGGCAGCGAAAAACAGACCGAGGTCGGCGACGTTGTCCGGGTGATCGACCATGCAGTGGAAGTCGAAATCCTGGTCGGCCAGCAGGTCGGCGATCAATGCCATGTTCGGCGCGCCGACCAGTTGATTGGCCATCAACACGCGACGCACGCCACCGGCATACGCAGCACGGACCTGCACGGCGTTGGCCAGGGTGATGCCCCAGGCGCCGGCCTCGATCTGGCGTTGGAACAGCGCCGGCATCATGCTGGTCTTGCCATGGGGCGCAAGCTCTGCGCCACTGCGGCTGACAAAGTCCTGCATCCAGCGGATGTTGTGTTCCAGGGCCTCGCGGTGCAGCACCAGGGCAGGCAGGCTGACGTCGCGGACCAGGTGGGCACCGACGGCGGCGGCGCCTTTTTCAACGGCATTGTTGGCAGGCATGGAAGGTTCCTATTCGTTGATGCGACGGGCCAGGTTGTTGGCGCTTTCGATCAGCACCCGGCGGTAGTCGTTGTAATTTTTGATCGCATCGGCGCGCGGCGCGACGATGCATAGAGTCGCAATGCTGATGCCCTGCGCGTCCCGCACCGGGGCGGCAAAGCAATGGGTAAAGGTGTCGGCCACACTGTCGAAGGAGAAGAACCCATCGAGCGTGGCCTGGCGGATCTGGGCCAGGAAGGTCTCCAGCGGCAGGCGCTGGCCGTCCGGCAGGATGAAGTCGGCGTAGTCGATCAGGTCGATGATCTGCTGATCGCTCAAGTGCCCCAGCAACAGGCGCCCGGACGCGGTCCACGGGATCGGCGCGTTTTCGCCGATGTCCGAGGAAATACGAAAATGCCGCTCACCCTCGCGCATCAGCGCGACCGTGTATTTGCGCCCGTTGAGCAGGCACATCTGCGCGGTTTCGTGGGTCTGGCTGACGATTTCCTGTAGGGCTTGGTCGGCCTCGCGGGTCAGGTCGAAATGCCGCAAGTGCGCCTGGCCGAGAAAGTACAGCTGGCGCCCCAGGTAGACGTGACCGTCCTTGCCGACCGTTTCCAGGATGCGCCGTTCGAGCAGGGACGCGACCAGCTCGTAGACCGTGGATTTCGGGCTGCCGATGCCGCTGGCGATATCATTCGGGCGCAGGGGCTGGCCGATTTCCTTGAGAAAATCGAGGATATCGAACGCCCGGTCCAGGCCCTTGGCGCGGCGTTTGATGGTGTCTTCGGTCATGGCGGTTTTCGGTCCGGTCAGAATGTTGCTATCAACACAAATCCCCTGTGGGAGCGGGCTTGCTCGCGAATGCAGTGGATCAGTTACAGGTGCGCTTAATGACACACCGCATTCGCG
>NZ_JASCPP010000221.1:0-3109 GCF_029959745.1 Pseudomonas sp. PS01298
TGTGGGAGCGGGGTTGCGCGCGAAAGCGGGGTGTCAGTCAAGGATTTGATTGGCTGATCCTTTGCATTCGCGAGCAAGCCCGCTCCCACACAAGCCCGATCCTATAGTCGGTCAAGCAACGTTCGTCAGCCCTTCGCGCGGGTCTCATGCATCCGCGCCAACTGCCGCTCCAGCATCGACGGATACGGCTCCATCAAGCGCTCCACACAGCTCGCCCCTTCAGGGCTGGCTATCGGACGGATGCGCGCGCGCTGGCGGATCAGCGTGTCTTCGCTGATCTTGCGTTCCACCAGCAGCAGGTTGCGGCTGTGCTGGGACAGGGCCAGGGCGTCCTGGGCGATTTCTGTCAGCAGCAGGTCGATCTGGCTCATGCCGAACAGATCATCGCCGACAGTCAGGCCCAGCTGCAGTTGCAGGGTGATGCCGCTGTCAGCCACTTCGATCTGCAACTCATGGCCCAGGGCGCGTAGCAGCTCGCCGCAGCAAATGGCGTTGGTCAGGTAGTCTTCGCCGCTGTCTTCGCTGTGGAACAGCATCAGCGTGCTGCCGTCGTTCAGGGTGTGCAGTTCGCTCTGGTACAGCGAGGCGGCCTGGTCCAGGCAGTCGCGGTAGCGTTCCAGCAGCTCGGTCAGGCGAGCGCGGGGGAGGCGACGCAGTTGGTCCTGGGCGCCCAGTTGCACGGCCAGGACGGCACTGTATTGGGGTTCGCTGCTGCGCACCGGCGCCGGCTTGGGCGCGGTGTTGGCCGAGGTGGTATCGCGCAGGTCGGCGAACGGGTCTTCGTCGTCCAGTTCGTCTTCTTCGGCCTTGAAGGCCTGGCGCGTCGCCGGTTTCAAGCCCGCTACCGGGGCGCTTTCGTCAAAGCCCGGGTCACGCAGGTCGCGCACTTCGAACTCGGGTTCGTCGTCGTAGTCGGTGTCGTCGTATTCCGGCTCGGGCTCGGGCTCGGGTATCACCGGTTCCGGCGCGAAGCTTGCGTGCAGTTGGCGGGCGAGGTCGCCGATTTCGTCCTGGCGGTCGGTGGCCGGGGTGTGTTCGTCGATATCCCGCAGCCAGATGCGCAGTTGCATCAGCGGCGTGGAGATATGCCGACCCAGGCGCAGGCTCAAGGCCAGGGCCAATGCCAGCAGGATCGCGCTGAGGATGCCCATGCTCTGCAGGCTGATGGTCATCGGCTGCTGGAACTGTTGCATGTCGAGGCTGATGCGCAGTTGGCCGGCCTTCACATCCTGAAAGGTAATATTGCTCTGGTACAAGCCTTCCGCTTCACCCAGCAGGCCGTTCTTCGGGCGTTGCCCGGCTTCGGCCATGATCCGGTTGTCCACGCTGTAGATGGCGGCGTGGGCCACCAGCGGGTTCTTGGTCAGGTTGTTGAGCAGCACGTTGAGGCTGAGGATGTCGTTGGACACCAGCAGCTCAGTCGCCGAGGTGGCGGTCTGGGTGGTCAAGCTTTCGCCCAGGGCGTCGGCTTGCTCGTGCATGGCCTGCTTGAACTGCAAACCCATCACGCAGGCGTAGATCACCAGGGCCAGAGCGACCAGGATCACGTTATGGCTGGCGATGCGTAATGCGATCGGTACACGGCGGTGGCGCAGTGCCCGGAAGATCAGCAGGAAGAAGTTGTCGGTTTTTACTGGCGTGGGCCGGTTCACTTGAGCTCGGCTCTTGGTCCGTGAAGTTGACGCGCAGTATAGCGACAGGCCCAAGACCGGCAAAGCGCTGGCTGTGCCCGATGGTCACTGAAAGTGGGTAGAATGCGGTTTTTTTCCAGCCTGGGGGTGCGCCTTGCGCGAAATTGTCCTGATAAACATCACCGGTGAAGACCGACCGGGTCTCACCGCAGCCATTACCGGTGTTCTGGCCCAGGGTGGTGTGAACATTCTCGACATCGGCCAGGCGGTGATCCACGACACTTTGTCGTTCGGCATCCTGGTGGAGATCCCGAGCAATGAACAGGCGTCCTCGGTGCTCAAGGACATCCTGTTTACGGCCTATAAGCTCGATCAGCAGGTGCGTTTTACCCCGGTGTCTGAAGCCGATTACCAGCACTGGGTGGCCGGCCAGGGCAAGAAACGCCACATCGTTACCCTGCTGACCCGCAAGGTCACGGCCGAGCAATTGCAGCGTGTCAGCTCCATCACCGCGCAGTACGGCTTGAATATCGACCATATCGACCGTCTGTCGGGTCGCATGCCATTGGACACCCCAGCCGACCAGGGCAAGGGCTGCATCGAGTTCTCCGTTCGCGGCGAGCCGGCCGATCCGCAGGCCCTGCGCGCCGAATTTCTCAGCGTTGCCCAGGAGCTGAATGTCGATATCGCCTTCCAGGAAGACTCACTGTTCCGGCGCAACCGCCGCCTGGCGGTGTTCGACATGGATTCCACGCTGATCGAAGCTGAAGTCATCGACGAACTGGCCAAGGCGGCCGGCGTCGGCGAGCAAGTATCCGCGATCACCGAGCGGGCCATGGCCGGCGAGCTGGATTTTCGTGCCAGCTTCAAGGAGCGCCTGGCGCTGCTCAAGGGCCTGGATGTGAGCGTGCTGGACGCCATCGGTGCATCGCTGCGCCTGACTGAAGGCGCCGAAACCCTGTTCGCCGAGCTCAAGCGCCTGGGCTACAAAACCGCGATCCTGTCCGGCGGCTTCACCTACTTCGCCAAGCAATTGCAGGCCAAGCTGGGCATCGACTATGTGTTCGCCAACGAGCTGGAAGTGGTGGATGGCAAGGTGACTGGCGTGGCGGTGGAGCCGATTGTCGACGCGCAGCGCAAGGCCGATCTGCTGAAGGAATTGGCTCACAAGGAAGGTTTGCGCCTGGAGCAGACCATTGCGGTAGGCGACGGCGCCAATGACTTGCCGATGCTGGCGATTGCCGGCCTGGGTGTGGCGTTCCGGGCCAAGCCGTTGGTCAAGCAATCGGCCAAGCAGGCGATCTCGACGCTGGGGCTGGACGGGGTGCTGTACCTGTTGGGTTTCCGTGATCGCGACGGTCAGCTATAAGCTGATTCAACTGCAGGAATGCAGTCACTGTGGGGGCCGGGCTTGCCCGCGATGGCGGTACTTCAGTCACAGATGGGTTGACTGAAACACCGTCAGCGCGGGCAAGCCC
>NZ_JASCPP010000222.1:0-2942 GCF_029959745.1 Pseudomonas sp. PS01298
CGCGAATGCAGTGTGTCAGTCAGTACATGGAGTACTGATAGACCGCATTCGCGAGCAAGCCCGCTCCCACAGTGGGTGTTGCGGTGCCCTCAGGCTTTTTGCCAGACCTTGGGCTTGAAGAACAACGTCTCACCGCGCGCCAAGCCGGTCAGGCTGTCGTGATCCTTGACCACTTCAGCTTCGATCAGCTCGCTCTGGCCTTCCACCTTCAAGGTCACCCGCGTGGTAGCGCCGAGTGGGCGAATGTCGCGCACTTCAGCCGCATGGTGATCTTCGAGTTCATGCCGCGACAGCGATACTTCATGCGGGCGGAACAGCACGTGCTTGTCTTCCCCCAGGTGCAGGCGGTTGGAGTCGCCGAGGAAGTGGTAAACGAAATCGCTGGCCGGGTTTTCATACACTTCGCCCGGTGAGCCGATCTGCTCGATCACGCCCTTGTTCATCACCACGATACGGTCGGCGACTTCCATGGCCTCTTCCTGGTCGTGGGTCACGAACACCGAGGTCAGGTTGATGTCTTCGTGCAGGCGCGCCAGCCAGCGGCGCAGCTCTTTACGCACCTTGGCGTCGAGAGCGCCGAAAGGTTCGTCCAGCAGCAGCACTTTCGGTTCCACCGCCAGGGCGCGGGCCAGGGCGATACGTTGGCGCTGGCCACCGGAGAGTTGCTCCGGGTAGCGATCCGACAGCCAGTCCAGCTGCACCATGTTCAACAGCTCATGCACCTTAACCGCGATCTGGCTTTCGCTCGGGCGCTGGTTTTTCGGCTTCATGCGCAGGCCGAAGGCGACGTTGTCGAACACCGTCATGTGGCGGAACAGCGCGTAGTGCTGGAACACAAACCCGACGTTGCGATCACGCACATCGTGGCCGGAGACGTCTTCACCGTGGAACACGATGCTGCCGTCATCCGGGGTTTCCAGGCCGGCAATGATGCGCAGCAAGGTGGTCTTGCCGCAGCCGGACGGGCCGAGCAACGCCACCAGCTCGCCACTCTGGATGTCCAGATTGATGCTGTTCAGGGCCTTGAAGGCGTTGAAATTCTTGCTGACATTACGGACTTCGATCGACATGACTTATTCCTCAGCCGCACTGGCACGCAGGCGATTAATACGGTTCTCGCTCCACTGCTTGAGCAGCAGGATGAAGAGCGCCAGGATCAGCAACAGACTCGCCACCGCAAACGCAGCGACGTGGTTGTATTCGTTGTAGAGAATCTCGACGTGCAGCGGCAGGGTGTTGGTCACGCCGCGAATGTGGCCGGACACCACCGACACTGCGCCGAATTCACCCATGGCCCGTGCGGTACACAGCACCACGCCGTAGATCAGGCCCCATTTGATGTTCGGCACGGTGACATGCCAGAACATCTGCCAGCCGTTGGCGCCGAGCAGGCGCGCGGCCTCTTCTTCCTGGGTGCCCTGCTCCTGCATCAGCGGGATCAGTTCACGCGCAACGAAGGGCACGGTGACAAAAATGGTCGCGAGCACGATGCCGGGCAAGGCGAACACGATCTGGATGTCATGGTCTTGCAGCCATGGGCCGAAGAAGCCCTGGGCGCCGAACATCAGCACATAGACCAGGCCCGCGATCACCGGCGAGACCGAGAACGGCAGGTCGATCAGCGTGACCAGGATGCTCTTGCCACGGAACGAGTACTTGCTCACGCACCACGCGGCGCTGACCCCGAACACCACGTTGAGCGGTACCGAAATCACCACGGCGATGACCGTGAGTTTCAGCGCCGACAGCGCGTCGGGTTCGAGGATCGCGGTGAAGAACGCGCCGAGGCCATTCTTCAACCCCTGGGACACCACGATAAACAGCGGCAGCAGCAGGAACAGGAAGAACACCAGCCAGCCGAGGCTGATCAGGATGCGTCGCGACACCGCGCTGCCACGACGGGCAGCGTTGGCCGAGGACGCGGCGGAAATAGACGATTGGGACATGTTCCGCGCCTCCTTATGGGTGTTCGATGCGACGCTGCAGCAAGTTGATCAGCAGCAGCAAAATAAAGGAAACCACCAGCATCAGCACACCGATGGACGTGGCGCCGTGGTAGTCGTACTGGTCGAGCTTGACCATGATCAGCAGCGGCAGGATCTCGGTTTTCATCGGCATATTGCCGGCGATGAAAATCACCGAACCGTACTCGCCGACGCCACGGGCAAAGGCCAGGGCGAAACCGGTCAGCCAGGCAGGCAGCAGCGCGGGCACGAGGATGTAGCGGAACACTTGCAGCGGTTTGGCGCCCAGGCAGGCGGCGGCTTCTTCGATTTCCCGGGGGATATCGGCGAGTACCGGCTGCACGGTGCGCACCACGAACGGCAGGGTGACGAACGTCAGCGCCAGGGTGATGCCCAGCGGGGTGTAGGCGATCTTGAAGCCCAGGTCAGTGGCGAACTGGCCGACCAGGCCGGTCGGCGTGTACAGCGCCGTCAGCGCGATACCGGCGACGGCGGTGGGCAAGGCGAACGGCAGGTCGATCATCGCATCGATGATCTTGCGTCCGGGGAAGGTGTAGCGCACCAGCACCCAGGCCAGCAGCGTGCCGATCACGCCATTGATCAGCGCGGCATACAGCGCGGTGCTGAAGCTCAGTTTCAACGCCGCCAGCACGCGCGGTGCGGAAATGATGTTCCAGAACTGATCCCAAGTGAGTTGAGCGGCGTGTACAAACATCGCCGCGAGGGGGATGAGTACGATCAGGCTGAGGTACACCACGGTGTAGCCCAGCGTCAGCCCGAAGCCGGGTATGACGGGGGAAATACGACGCGACATAAAAGTCCTTGGTTAGCGGGTAGATACCACTGTAGGAGCGCGCTTCCTGCAGGAGCTGGAGCTTCTGTGGGAGCCGGGCTTGCCCGCGATGCAAGCACCTCGGTGTATCAGTCGCACCGAGGTGATGCTTCGCAGGCAAGCCAGCTCCCACATAAGCCCAGCTC
>NZ_JASCPP010000223.1:0-2845 GCF_029959745.1 Pseudomonas sp. PS01298
GCGTTGGGCTGCGCAGCAGCCCTGATCCTGCCCCTCCCCCTAGAACGAGGGAGGAGGTTTTGGGGCTGCTACGCACCCCAACGCGGGGCAAGCCCGCTCGCCACAATAGCCCAGCGTTCCGTGGTCAAAGCGCCCGCGCAATAATCTCCTTCATGATCTCGTTGGTCCCCGCGTAAATCCGCTGCACCCGCGCATCCGCCCAGGCCCGGGCAATCGGGTATTCCCACATGAAACCGTAGCCGCCGTGCAACTGCACGCATTCGTCGAGCACCTTGCATTGCAGGTCCGTGGCCCAGTACTTGGCCATCGCGGCGGTGGGCACGTCCAGCTTGCCTTCGAGGTGCAGCGCCAGGCACTTATCGACGAACACGCGGCCGATCTGAATCTCGGTAGCCATCTCCGCCAACTTGAACCGCGTGTTCTGGAAGTCGGCGATGGCCTTGCCGAACGCCTTGCGCTCACGGGTGTATTCCAGCGTCCACTGCAACGCCGCCTCGGCGGACGACAGCGCGCCAATTGCCACGGTCAGGCGCTCCTGGGGCAACTCCTGCATCAGGTACGCGAAGCCCATGCCTGCTTGCCCGAGCAGATTCTCCTTGGGCACGCGCACATCCTGGAAGAACAGCTCCGAGGTGTCCTGGGCCTTCATGCCGACCTTCTCCAGGCGCTTGCCCTTGTCGAAGCCCGGCGTGTCGGCTTCCACCAGGAACAGGCTGGTGCCCTTGGCGCCGGCCTTGGGATCGGTCTTGGCGACCACGATCACCAGCTCGGCAAGAAAGCCATTGGTGATAAAGGTCTTGGAGCCATTGATCACATACTCATCGCCATCCAGCACGGCCGTGGTCTTGACGCCTTGCAGGTCGGAGCCGGCACCGGGCTCAGTCATGGCAATGGCGGTGACCATTTCGCCGGAGATCAATTTAGGCAGGTACTTGTGCTTCAGCGCCTCACTGCCGTAATGCAGGATGTACGGCGCGACAATGTCCGAATGCAGGGAAAACCCGATGCCGGTGAGCCCGAGCCGGCTGATCTCCTCGATCACCACCGCGCTGTAGAGAAAATCCGCCCCCAGGCCGCCGTACTCCTCCGGCAGATGGGAGCACAGCATCCCCGCCTCCCCCGCCTTGCTCCACAGGGCACGGTCGATGTAGCCCTGTTTCTCCCATTGCCCGTGGAACGGTGCGGCGTCTTTTTCAAGGAAGGTGCGCACGCTCTCGCGAAAGAGTTCGTGCTCCGGGCTGAACAAGGTTCTGGGGATCATGGGTCACCTGCTGGGATTGTCGGACAAGAACGAGCCCACAGAGCCTATGCCGCGAAGGCATCACAGGACACTGGACACATGCGACAAAAAATAAGACGATCCAGCCGTCTGGTGACCACTTTCCCCTATAAGAATAAATGAAATTATGTCTAACCAAATCTCCACGCCGTTGCGGCGCGTCAGCATTTTGGCCATTGATCGGGTATTCGCTTCAACCCTCATGCAAGCCAAGGATTTCTTCCACCTCGCCAGCCTGCGGTATGGCAAACAGCAAGGCCTGGGCCTGACCCCGGCATTCGAAACGCGCCTGGTCAGCCCCGACGGGCAATCGGTGCGCAGCTTCAGTGATGTGATCATGCCGGTGGACGGCGGCCTCGAAGACGCCGACATCATTGTGTTGCCGGCCTTCTGGGATGATTTCGACGCCCTGTGCACGCGTTACCCGCAAGTGCTGCCCTGGCTGCGCGAACAACACGCCCGTGGCGCCGTCCTCTGCGGCGAAGCAACCGGGGTGTTCTGGCTGGCCGAAGCCGGCCTGCTCGATGGCAAGGAGGCGACCACCTATTGGCGTTTCTTCAATGCCTTCGGCGAACGCTTCCCCAAGGTCCAGCTCAACCAGGACAAGCACCTCACCGACGCCGACAACCTGTACTGCGCCGGCGGCACCACCTCGGCGTGCGATCTTTATATCTACCTGATCGAACGCTTCTGCGGCGCCAACATCGCCCAGGCCGTGGCCCGCGATATTCTCTACGAAGTGCAGCGCAGTTACTCGCCTGGGCGCATCGGGTTTGGGGGGCAGAAGCTGCACCAGGACGTGATCATCCTGCAGATCCAGCACTGGCTCGAAGAGCATTTCGCCGACAAGTTCCGCTTCGAAGACGTCGCCCGGGAACACGGCATGAGCATCCGCAACTTCATGCGCCGCTTCCAGACCGCTACCGGTGACAAGCCCCTGCATTACCTGCAGCGGCTGCGCATAGAAACCGCCAAGGGCCTGCTCTCGGCCAGCCGCAAGAGCATCAAGACCATCAGTTATGAGGTGGGTTACGACGATGCAAGTTTCTTTGCGCGGCTGTTCAGGCAGCACACGGAGCTGTCGCCAAACCAGTACCGCCAGCAGTTCCAGCAGGCCGCATAACCAAGGCTAAACGCGGTAGAAAACTGTGGGAGCGGGCTTGCTCGCGAATGCGGAGTGTCAGTCGAAACATTCGTCACTGATACACCGCAATCGCGGGCAAGCCCGGCTCCCACATTTGATCTGCGCTGTGCTGGAGATCCCCATAAAAAAGGCCCGCATCCAGCAGCTCCAGCAAGCCGCATAACCGAGGCTGTACACAACCCCATGTGGGAGCTGGCTTGCCTGCGATAGCGGTGTATCAGTGAGTGTATCTGTCGCTGACCCACCGCCATCGCGGGCAAGCCCGGCTCCCACCTCTGATCTGCGCTGTGCGGGAAATCACGCATAAAAGGCCCGCATCCAGCAGGCCGCATAACTAAGGCCAAACGCGGTAGAAAACCGTGGGAGCGGGCTTGCTCGCGAATGCGAAGTGTCAGTCGCAACATTCGTTACTGATACACCGC
>NZ_JASCPP010000224.1:0-2706 GCF_029959745.1 Pseudomonas sp. PS01298
GCTTGCCGGCGATAGCAGTCTCTAGAACGCTATCGTCGGCAAGCCGGGCTCCTGCAAGGGCGCGTCAGAAATTGGCGCGAGGATCGAAGGCAGCTTTCTGCGCCAACGCCTGCCACAACGCTTTCACCTCGTCATCGCCTGCCGGTGGCATCACCGCCTTGAGCTGCACGTAAAGGAAGCCGCGCTGCCCGGCCTTGTTCAGCAAGCCATGGCCCTTGGCGCGCATGCGCTGGCCGTTCTGGCTGCCGGCCGGCACCTTGAGGTTGATCTTGCCGGTCAGGGTCGGCACCGCCACTTCCGTGCCCAACGCCAATTCCCATGGCGCCAGGGGCAGGTTGATGATCAGGTTCTCGCCATCCACCTCGAACTTGGGGTGTGGCGCAAACTTGATGATCAGGTACAGGTCGCCATTCGGCCCGCCGCCGATGCCCGGTGCGCCCTGGCCCTTGAGGCGGATGCGCTCGCCGTCGGTCACGCCGGCCGGGATCTTCACGTTCAGGCTCTTGGTGGTGTTGCTGACATGCCGGCCCGAGGCGTCGTATTGCGGCACCTGGAAGCTGATCTGCTTGGACTCGGTCGACAGCGTCTCCTCGAGGAACACCGACAGCTGCATCTCCACGTCCTGGCCTTTACGCCCGGCAGGACGGCGCTGGCCGCCTCCGAAGGCATCGCCACGCGAGCCGAAGATCGAACTGAAGAAGTCCGAGAAGTCGCCCGCGTCCTGGCCGCCACCAAAGCCGCCACGGCTCTGCCAGCCCGGTGGCCCCTGGAATGGCTGGCCGTGTTGGCCGTATTTGCGCAGTTCGTCGTATTCCGCGCGCTTATCCGCGCTTTTAAGCGCTTCATAGGCTTCGGACGCGTCCTTGAACTTGGCTTCGGCGTCTTTTTCCTTGCTGACATCCGGGTGGTATTTGCGTGCGAGCTTGCGATAGGCGGCCTTGATTTCCTTGTCATCGGCGCTCGGCTCGACACCCAGAATCTTGTAGTAATCTTTGAAATCCATCGGCGGTTCACCATCCTTAATCGAGATCGCACAGCCCGGGGCACAACGTGCGCTGCATTGCACCTGTTGAGTGCTGTGGCCTGGGGGTGCGTCAAAGTGTTATCGGCGCTAGCCGTATGCACAAGATGTGGGGGCGAAACGCGCACTTTCAAGCACCATTTAACGGATAGTCGGCCTACGCATTCCTTTGCGACTGGCATACACTGCGCGGCCGTTTTTCAACCGGAACCCGATAGACATGAAAAACCCATCTCCAGCCCGTGCCTGCGGCATCGACTTTGGCACGTCCAACTCCACCGTCGGCTGGATCCGCCCCGGCGAGGAGACGCTTATCGCGCTGGAGGACGACAAGATCACGTTGCCGTCGGTGGTGTTCTTCAACTTCGAGGAGCGCCGCCCGGTCTACGGTCGCCTGGCCCTGCACGAGTACCTGGAAAACTACGAAGGCCGGCTGATGCGCTCGCTCAAGAGCCTGCTGGGTTCCAAGCTGATCAAGCACGACACCAGCGTCTTGGGCACGGCCATGCCGTTCACCGACCTGCTGGCGCTGTTTATCGGCCAACTCAAGAGCCGTGCCGAGACCACCGCCGGCCGCGAGTTCGAGGAAGTGGTGCTGGGACGTCCGGTGTTCTTCGTCGATGACGACCCGATGGCCGACCAGGAAGCCGAAAACACCCTGGTGGATGTAGCGCGCAAGATCGGCTTCAAGGACATCTCGTTCCAGTACGAACCGATTGCCGCGGCCTTCGACTACGAGTCGACCATCGAGAAGGAAGAGCTGGTGCTGATCGTCGACATCGGCGGCGGTACCTCCGACTTCTCGCTGGTGCGCCTGTCACCGGACCGCCGTCACAACGACAACCGCCACGACGATATCCTCGCCACCGGCGGTGTGCACATCGGCGGGACCGACTTCGACAAGCAACTGTCGCTGGCCGGCATGATGCCGCTGTTCGGCTACGGCAGCCGCATGAAAAGCGGCGCCTACATGCCCACCAGCCACCACATGAACCTGGCGACCTGGCACACCATCAACTCGGTGTACTCGCAAAAATCCCAGCTGGCCCTGGGCAGCATGCGCTACGACATCGAAGACACCGGCGGCATCGACCGCCTGTTCAAGCTGATCGAACAGCGCGCCGGCCACTGGCTGGCGATGGAAGTGGAAGAAACCAAGATCCAGCTGACCCACGAAGACAGCCGCCACGTACTGCTCGACCGGGTTGAACCGGGCTTGAGCGTGGACCTGAGCCGCAGCCTGTTCGAGTCGGCCATCGACGGCCTGCTGGAGCGCGTGCGCAACAGCGTCACGCAATTGCTCGCCGACGCCTCGGTGGACGTTGCCCAAGTGGACACGGTGTTCTTCACCGGCGGTTCCAGCGGCATCCCGGCCCTGCGCCACAGCATCTCGGCAATGCTGCCGAATGCACGGCACGTGGAAGGCAACATCTTCGGCAGCATCGGCAGCGGCCTGGCGATCGAGGCAAGCAAACGCTACGGCAGTTGAGCGAGACGCTGGCCAGAGAAGGCTTGAGGCAACCAGAGCCTCTTGTGGCCTGCAGGGCTTGATGAGCCAACCAAAGTCTCCTGTGACCTGCAGGGCTTGATATGGCTGATGAGCTTGTCGTGGCTGCCGGGCTTGATATGGCTGATGGGCTTGTTGTGGCTGCCAGGCTTGATGTGGCTGATGAGCTTATTGTGGC
>NZ_JASCPP010000225.1:0-2657 GCF_029959745.1 Pseudomonas sp. PS01298
ACTTGGCCTGGCCCAATTCCCTGTGGGAGCTGGCTTGCCGGCGATCCAGACGCCGCGGTCTGCCAGGCACACCGCAGCGATGCTATCGCCGGCAAGCCAGCTCCCACATTGGAAGGGTGCCATCCAGGCTCTGAATCCCACCTACGTCCTGCGCCCACGACACGCTTTCCGGAGTTTCCCCATGACGGCCCATGCCGAGCTTTCGCCGACCCTTCAACTTGCCATCGACTTGATCCGTCGCCCCTCGGTGACGCCGATCGACGCCGACTGCCAGAAGCTGATGATGCAGCGCCTGGGCGACGCCGGTTTTGCACTGGAGCCGATGCGCATCGAGGACGTGGATAACTTCTGGGCCACCCATGGCAAGCATGATGGCCCGGTGCTGTGCTTCGCCGGCCACACCGACGTGGTGCCGACCGGCCCGGTACAGGCCTGGCAGAACGACCCGTTCGACGCGCTGATCGACGACAACGGCATGCTCTGCGGGCGTGGCGCAGCGGACATGAAAGGCAGCCTGGCCGCCATGCTGGTGGCCTCCGAGCGTTTTGTCGCTGACTACCCGGACCACAAGGGCTCGGTCGCCTTCCTGATCACCAGCGATGAAGAAGGTCCGGCGCACCACGGCACCAAGGCCGTGATCGAACGCCTGGCCGCGCGCAAGGAGCGCCTGGACTGGTGCATCGTCGGCGAACCGTCGAGCACTACGCTGGTGGGCGACGTGGTCAAGAATGGCCGTCGTGGCTCTCTCGGTGCCACCCTCACCGTGCGTGGCGTGCAGGGCCACGTGGCCTATCCGCACCTGGCGAAGAACCCGATCCACCTGGCGGCCCCGGCGCTGGCGGAACTCGCCGCCGAGCATTGGGACGATGGCAACGCCTTCTTCCCGCCGACCAGCTTCCAGATTTCCAACCTCAATTCCGGCACCGGCGCGACCAACGTGATCCCTGGCGACCTGACGGCGGTGTTCAACTTCCGTTTCTCCACCGAATCCACGGTAGAAGGCCTGCAGCAACGCGTCGCGGCCATTCTCGACAAGCATGACCTGGACTGGCACGTGGAATGGGCGCTGTCGGGCCTGCCGTTCCTGACCGAACCGGGCGCGTTGCTGGATGCCGTATCGGCCAGCATCAAGGCGATCACCGGTCGTGAAACCAAGGCCTCCACCAGTGGCGGCACGTCCGATGGGCGCTTCATTGCGACCCTCGGCACCCAAGTGGTCGAGTTGGGCCCGGTGAACGCGACGATCCACCAGGTCAACGAACGCATCCTGGCCAGCGATCTCGATGTGCTGACCGAAATCTACTACCAGACCCTGATCAAGTTGCTCGCCTGATGCTTGCCTGCCCCATTTGCAGCGCACCGCTCAACGCAGTGGACAACGGCGTGGCGTGCCCGGCCGGGCACCGTTTCGACCGTGCCCGCCAGGGTTACCTGAACCTGTTGCCGGTGCAGCACAAGAACAGCCGCGACCCGGGCGATAACCTCGCGATGGTCGAGGCGCGCCGCGACTTCCTCAACGCCGGGCACTACGCCCCGGTGGCCAGGCGCCTGGCCGAACTGGCTCGCGAACGTGCACCGCAGCGCTGGGTGGACATCGGCTGCGGCGAGGGTTACTACACCGCGCAAATCGCCGATGCCCTGCCCCATGCCGACGGCTATGCCCTGGATATCTCCAAGGAAGCGGTCAAGCGCGCCTGCAAGCGCAACCCGGCACTGACCTGGTTGATCGCCAGCATGGCCCGCGTGCCCTTGGCCGATGCCAGTTGCCAGTTTATCGCCAGCGTATTCAGCCCTCTGGACTGGCAGGAGGCCAAACGCCTGCTCAGCCCAGGCGGTGGCTTGATGAAGGTCGGCCCTACCGCCGGCCACCTGATGGAGTTGCGCGAGCGTTTGTACGACGAAGTACGCGAGTACACCGACGACAAGCACCTGGCCCTGGTGCCGGAGGGCATGAGCCTGGCGCACACTGAAACGCTGTCGTTCACCCTGAGCCTGGCCGAGCCCAAGGACCGCGCCAACCTGCTGGCCATGACGCCCCACGGCTGGCGTGCGAGTGCCGAGCGCCGTGCCGAGGTGATCGAAGCGGTCGAGCCGCTGCAGGTCACGGTGTCGATGCGCTACGATTATTTCGTGCTTCAATAACCGACTTTTCCGCGAATGGATTTTCGAATCCCGCAACGAGGAACATCCATGCGCCAACCCGATATCGAGATTTACCTGAAGGACGCTGACGTCGACCACAAGGCCATCGCCGCCTGGCTGGGCGCCGCCCTGGGCCCTTGCACCGACTGGGTCCAAAAGGGCCAGACCTACAAGTGCACGGCCGGCAGCGTGCCGGTTACCTGGCTGCCGAAAGCCGTAGGCAAGTGGAACAGCCTGTACCTGGAAAGTGACCAGACCCCGTGGGAAGACGACATCGCCTGCGCCCGCGCCGCATTTGCCGCGCTGAACGTCGAAGTGCGTTGCGCACCGGGTACGTGGGTAGAAGAAGAAGGTGAGGAAAGTGCCGACACCTGGGTTCGCATCAGCGCAGACGGTGAAGAGCAGATCACCTGGAAAACCGCCTGAACCTGAAGTGTGAACCCCATCAAACTGTGGGAGCGGGCTTGCTCGCGAAAGCGGTGGACCAGTCGCCTTTATAGTGACTGACCCACCGC
>NZ_JASCPP010000226.1:0-2272 GCF_029959745.1 Pseudomonas sp. PS01298
GCCCCGACAGGCTCCTTGTTACAAAAGGCGTGCTCGGCCCCGACAGGCTCCTTGTTACAAAAGGCGTGTTCGGCCCGACAGGCTCCTTGTTACAAAAGGCGTGCTCGGCCCGACAGGCTCCTTGTTACAAAAAGCCTGCTCGGCATGACAAGCTCTTTGTTACACAGCGTACTCGCCTCGCGGCCCAATGAAATCAGCAACTGCGGCAATGCGAAGCCTTACTGTTTAGCCGATGCAGGTGTATCGTATCTGCCTTTTGCGGGCCTCTGGCCTGCGGCAGATTCGTGAGGTTGTTGTGTCCCGATCCTTTTCCCGTCGACAAATCCTGGGTGGTCTTGCTGGCCTGGCCGTTGTGGGCGTCGGTGCCGGTGGCGCCTATCGCTACTGGCTGGGGAAAGTCGCCGAGGCCGAAGCGGGGCACGATTACGAACTGATCGCCGCGCCGCTCGACGTGGAGTTGGTGCCAGGACACAAGACCGAAGCCTGGGCGTTCGGCCCGTCGGCGCCGGGCACCGAATTGCGCGTGCGCCAGGGTGAATGGCTGCGGGTGCGCTTTATCAACCACCTGCCGGTCGCAACAACCATTCACTGGCACGGCATCCGCCTGCCGCTGGAAATGGACGGCGTGCCCTACGTCTCGCAACTGCCGGTACTGCCCGGTGAATACTTCGACTACAAATTCCGCGTACCCGACGCCGGCAGCTACTGGTATCACCCCCACGTCAACAGCAGCGAAGAACTCGGCCGTGGCCTGGTCGGTCCGCTGATCATCGAAGAGCGCGAGCCCACCGGTTTCAAGCACGAACGCACCCTCAGCCTGAAAAGCTGGCACGTGGACGAAGAGGGCGCCTTTGTTGCCTTCAGCATCCCGCGTGAAGCGGCGCGTGGCGGGACCGCCGGGCGCCTGTCGACGATCAATGGCGTGTCCCAGGCGGTGATCGATTTGCCGGCCGGGCAGATCACCCGCGTGCGCCTGCTCAACCTCGACAACACCCTGACGTATCGCCTCAATATTCCCGAGGTTGAAGCGCAGATCTATGCACTGGACGGCAACCCGGTCGAACCGCGGCCGTTGGGCAAGGAATACTGGCTGGGCCCGGGCATGCGCATCTGCCTGGCGATCAAGGCGCCAGCGGCGGGTGAAGAGCTGTCGATCCGCAATGGCCCGGTGCGCCTCGGCACCTTCCGTTCCGTCGCCAACAACGACGCTCCCACCGAGTGGCCGCCCGCTTTGCCAGCCAACCCGATTGCCGAGCCGGACCTGGCCAACGCCGAGAAACTCAACTTCAATTTCGAATGGGTCGGCTCGGTTTCCGTCGACGTCGACAACGGTAAGCCGCCGAGCCTGTGGCAGATCAACGGCAAGGCCTGGGACATCACCGACAAGACCTGTGCCGACCGCCCGATTGCCAAGCTGGAAAAGGGCAAGAGCTACATTTTCGAATTGAAGAACATGACCCAGTACCAGCACCCGATCCACCTGCATGGCATGAGCTTCAAGGTGATCGCCTCGAACCGCCATAAGGTGATCCCGTACTTCACCGACACTTACCTGTTGGGCAAGAACGAGCGCGCGCGCGTGGCGTTGGTAGCGGATAACCCGGGG
Organism: Pseudomonas sp. PS01298; assembly: GCF_029959745.1. Taxonomy (NCBI): domain Bacteria; kingdom Pseudomonadati; phylum Pseudomonadota; class Gammaproteobacteria; order Pseudomonadales; family Pseudomonadaceae; genus Pseudomonas; species Pseudomonas sp. PS01298. The sequence continues at coordinate 1,607 of NZ_JASCPP010000226.1, forward strand.
GTGTGGATGTTCCACTGCCACGTGATCGACCACATGGAAACCGGCCTGATGGCCGCCATCGAGGTGGCGTGATGCGCCAGTTTCGTCCCACGGCGATCATCGACCGCAGCCGCGACCAGGACTTCATGCGCGAGGCCCTGGCCCTGGCGGCCCAAGGCGCTGCGCTGGGCGAGGTGCCGGTGGGCGCAGTGCTGGTGCAGGACGGCGAAATCATCGGTCGAGGGTTCAACTGCCCGATCAGTGGCAACGACCCCAGTGCCCATGCCGAAATGGTCGCGATCCGCGCCGCCGCGCAAGCGATCAGCAACTATCGCCTGGTCGGCAGCACGCTGTATGTGACCCTCGAACCGTGCAGCATGTGCGCCGGCCTGATCGTGCATTCGCGGGTGGCGCGGGTGGTGTATGGCGCGCTGGAACCCAAGGCCGGGATCGTGCAAAGCCAGGGGCAGTTCTTCACCCAGGGTTTTCTCAATCACCGCGTGCTGTTTGAAGGCGGGGTGCTGGCTGAGGAGTGTGGGACTGTCTTGAGCGAATTCTTCAAGGCGCGCCGCGCAAAACCATCGGTTTAAACAACACTGAAAACCAATGTGGGAGCGGGCTTGCTCGCGAAAGCGATGGGTCAGCCACCCTCTGCATAGCTGAACCAGTGCTTTCGCGAGCAAGCCC
>NZ_JASCPP010000227.1:0-2260 GCF_029959745.1 Pseudomonas sp. PS01298
CGCGAATACGCTGTGTCAGCTAACACATTCGGCGAGGGTTTCAGCGCATTCGCGAGCAAGCCCGCTCCCACATTGACGGGGTTATCAAGTCAAAAAATCAGTTAGCCGAAGGTGAAGGCGTAGGCCGACACGTGCGGGTCGAGAAATTCGATGGTGAACGTGCGGTCCTTGACGGCGCCGGGTTGGCGCACCAGTTGGTACAGGCGTTGTTCGGTGACGGTGCCGCTGCCATCCGGGGCGACGTCGGTGCCGTGGGCATCGCCAGGTGCCTGGCCGTCGATGCTGACCTTGAAGCGCACCGGCTTGCCATCGGCGCCCGGGCCGAGCACCAGGTGCAGGTCGCGGGCATGGAAGCGGTAGACAATCCGCCCATTCGCCTGGTCGAGGGTGGCTTGCTGGCCGCCGACATTCCAGTGGCCTTCCAGGGTCCAGTTGTTCAGGGCCAGGTTGCCGGCCGCCGGGTAGTTCGCCACCTGGTTGGTGGCCAGGGTGCCGGTAGTGACAAAGTTTTCGGCGCGCTGGAAGCCCAGGTAGGTTTCCGGCGATTGCACCTCGTTCATGTCCGGCGCCTGTTGCACACCCTTGGCGTCGGCCTCGATCAGGCCACTGGCGACGTTCTGTGCGCCGGCCTCACGCAGCAACTGCTGGATCACCCGCTCCGACTCGGCATAGTCGCCTTCGCCGAAATGGTGATAGCGAATCTGGCCCTTGGCATCGGCAAAGTAATGCGCCGGCCAGTACTGGTTGTTGAAGGCGCGCCAGACCTTGTAGTTGTTGTCGATGGCGACCGGGTAGGTGATGCCCAAATCCTTCATCGCCTGGGTGACATTGTTCACGTCGCGCTCAAAGGCAAACTCCGGCGCATGCACGCCAATAACCACCAAGCCCTGGTCGTGGTACTTCTCGGCCCAGGCTTTGACATACGGCAGGCTGCGCAGGCAGTTGATGCAGGAGTAGGTCCAGAAATCCACCAGCACCACCTTGCCCTTGAGCCCTTCGGCGGTCAGCGGTGGGCTGTTGAGCCACTGCACGGCGCCATCCAGCGAAGGCAGCGCACCTTCGATCGGCAACGTGTCGCTGTGGTTGGCGGCGGCCATCATTGCGCCCCCAGCCATCATCGCCCCGCCCTTCTGCTCAGGCTTGGCGCTCAGCGTGTTCACCAGGCTTTGCTCCAGGCCACCGGTGGACGCGGTCGACAGCCGCGCCAGCACGCCGGTGTCGAGGCCCAGCGCGATGGCCGCGACGCCGGCCAGCATCAAGGCACCCAGGCCGCGGCGCAGCCATTCACCGGCACCGAGCGAGCGCTTCATGAAGCCGAAGACTTTACCGCCGACCAGCAGCGCCAAGGCCAGGGAGGTGGCAGCACCGGCGGCGTAGGCCAGCAAGAGCAAGGTAGTACCGATGCTGGCGCCCTGCAGCGCGGCGCCGGTCAGTACCAATCCGAGGATTGGCCCGGCGCAGGGTGCCCAGAGCAGGCCGGTGGCCACGCCGATCAGGAACGAGGCGCCCGGACGCGGCCTGGCATCGGCCCCGGCGGCTTCCGACAGGCGACTGCCGGCCGCCACCAACGGACGCGTCAGGCGCTCGGACAGTTGCGGCAACAGGAGCGTGAGTCCGAACAGGGCCACGCACAGCAACGCGAGCCAGCGCCCGTACTGATTGACTTGCACCACCCAGCCGCCGCCCACCGCCGCCAGCGAGGCGACCAGGGCGAACGTCACCGCCATCCCCGCTAACAGCGGCAAGCCACTGCGCAAAAACGGCTGCCCGGTGCGAGCGAAGACAAAAGGCAGAACAGGCAGGATGCACGGGCTGACGATTGTCAGCACGCCGCCCAGATACGCGAGAACCAGAAGCCACATGGGATCTTCCCTTAGACAGATAAGTAAACATCGGCTTAAGCCGCAGTGAACGTCATGGCGGCACCATTCATGCAATAGCGCAGACCGGTGGGTGGCGGGCCGTCATCGAACACGTGCCCCTGATGGCCACCACACCGGCGGCAGTGAATTTCCTTGCGCACCACGCCGTAGGAGGTGTCGGTGTGGCTGGCCACGGCGTTGTCGAGCGGTTGCCAGAAACTCGGCCAGCCGGTGTGGCTGTTGAACTTGGTTGCCGAGGAGAAGAGTGGCAGCGCACACCCGGCGCAGGCGAAGGTGCCCGCCCGGTGCTCGTCGTTGAGGGCGCTGGTGTAGGGGCGCTCGGTGCCCTCCTCGCGCAGGACATTGTATTGCTCGGCGGTCAGCAGGCAGCGCCATTC
>NZ_JASCPP010000229.1:0-1901 GCF_029959745.1 Pseudomonas sp. PS01298
TGGCCGTGTACCGCCTGATCACCAACCCGGAGTGCCGCCAGTACATCCTGCGCCAGGCCTTCGAAGAAGCGATCCACACCCACGCCTACCAGTACTGCATCGAATCGCTGGCCATGGATGAAGGCGAGATCTTCAACATGTACCACGAGATCCCATCGGTCGCGAAAAAAGCCGCCTGGGGCCTGAAATACACCCGTTCGATCTCCGATCCGAAGTTCGAAACCGGCACCGTCGAGACTGACAAGGAGCTGCTGCGCAACCTGGTCGCCTACTACTGCGTCCTGGAAGGCATCTTCTTCTACTGCGGCTTCACCCAGATCCTGTCGATGGGCCGCCGCAACAAAATGACCGGCGTCGCCGAGCAGTTCCAGTACATCCTGCGTGACGAGTCGATGCACCTGAACTTCGGTATCGACGTGATCAACCAGATCAAAATCGAAAACCCACACTTGTGGGATGCCGAGATGAAGGAAGAAGCGACCCAGATGATCCTGCAAGGGACTCAGCTGGAAATCGAATACGCGCGTGACACCATGCCGCGCGGCGTGTTGGGCATGAACGCGGCGATGATGGAGGACTACCTCAAGTTCATCGCCAACCGTCGCCTGTCGCAGATTGGCTTGAAGGAAGAGTATCCAGGAACAACCAACCCGTTCCCGTGGATGAGCGAGATCATGGACTTGAAGAAAGAGAAGAACTTCTTCGAGACCCGTGTGATCGAGTACCAGACTGGCGGTGCGTTGAGCTGGGATTGATTGATCTTGTAGACGCTATCGCCGGCAAGCCGGCGATAGCGCCCTGAATACGGCCATCGCTCCTCAGTTGGAAACCTGTTCCAGGAAGATCAACTTCAACGGCTCGCTGAGCAGCTCATCCGCCGTCGCGGCAAACCGCTGAAAGTATGGCGTCGCAAAATGCGCATCGAGTGCCGCCTGGTCCTTGAACGCTTCACGCATGTAGAACGTGCCGGGTTCGTCCCGCAGTTCATACAGCACATAGTCAAGGTTGCCGGGTTCTGTGCGCGTAGGCTGCACCAGCGCCAACAAGCCTTCCTTGAGCGCCTGTTGTTTGCCTGGCTTGGCCTTGAGGACTGCGATCGATACCAGCGGTTTGTTCATGACGGTAGCTCCGTTAGAGGGCGGACTTGCGGAGACGCTGCTCGCAACGGCAATCATCACTGCGCAGAGCCAGTATCCCAGGGGTTTGAGGGTGGGTTTCATGATCGGTACTCGGTGTGGAATGCGCCCATCTTTGCCCGCTCAGCCACAAAGAAAAACCGACAAAACGCGCTAACACTTTCATCACCAGATTGAAAATGAGCCCACGTTTTCTTGATTAGAAAAGCAGTCGCTATTTATGCCCAATCAAACCATCAAGACGCCCTGCGTCGGCCTGTGCTCCACCGTCTACGGTGACCTGGTCTGCCGGGGGTGCAAGCGTTATCACCATGAAGTCATCCAGTGGAATGGCTACAACGCCGATGAAAAGCAGGCGGTGTGGCTGCGCCTGGAACAACTGTTGGTGCAGGTGATGGCCAGCAAGCTCGAAGTGCTTGACCCGCAGCGCCTGCGCCAGCAGCTGGAAGACCGCAAGATTCGCTTCATGCCGCACCAATCGCCGTATTGCTGGGCCTACCAGCTGATTGCGCGGGGTGCGCGGGTGATCTCCAAGCTGGATGCGTATGGCCTGGCGTTGCTGCCGGAGTTTCGCGAGCGCAGCCTGGCGGATTTGCGCGATGCGATTGACCGCGAGTTTTTCCTGCTGTCCGAGGCGCATTACGAGCGGTATATCGCCCCGGTCTTCTTGAAAGAAGCATTTGGGCCCGCCCTGATCGCCACCCTCTGACCAACACCGCTGCCCCGTAGGAGCCCGGCTGGCCGGCGATGCGCGCTAGCTCGTCA
>NZ_JASCPP010000022.1:0-68167 GCF_029959745.1 Pseudomonas sp. PS01298
GGCTTGCCCCGCGTTGGGGTGCGCAGCGCCCCCACTACATCCGCCGCGTTGGTTCAGGCAAACCGCAGTGTGTGGGGATGGGGCTGCTACGCAGCCCAACGCGGGGCAAGCCCGCTCGCCACATGAAGCCCACTAGCCACAACCAATCCCACTTTCCACAAGAACCCCACTAGCCCCAAGTCCTACCTCAATGGGCAAACAGCGAGTTGCCCTTCTGCCCCGCGAGCTTCTCGGGCTTGATCAGGAAGCGCGCCAGTGCTGGCAGGAGCCACAGCGCACCGAACATGTTCCACAGCAGCATGAAGGTCAGCATCAGGCCCATGTCGGCCTGGAACTTGATCGCCGAGAAGATCCAGGTGCACACGCCAATCGCCAGGCACAGGCCGGTGAACAACACGGCTTTACCGGTCGACTTGAGCGTCTGGTAATAGGCTTCCTGCAACGGCAACCCTGCGCGCAGGAAACTCTCCAGGCGGCTGTAGATGTAGATGCCGTAGTCCACGCCAATCCCCACGCCCAACGCTACCACCGGCAAGGTCGCGACCTTGACGCCGATGCCCATGAACGCCATCAGCGCGTTGCCCAGCACCGAGGTCAGCACCAGCGGCAGCACGATGCACAGGGTCGCCGCCCAGGAACGGAAGGTGATCATGCACATGGTCGCCACGCACAGGTAGACCAGGATCAGGATGGTCAGCTCGGCCTCCTTGATCACCTCGTTGGTGGCGGCCTCGATCCCGGCGTTACCGGCAGCGAGCAGGAATTCCAGCCCGTCCTTGTTGTTCTCCTTGGCGAAGTCCTGCACCGCATGCACGGCGCGGTCGAGGGTCGCGGCCTTGTGGTCGTTGAGGAACACCAGCACCGGGGCGAGCGAGCAATTGTTGTTGTACAGGCCATCGGCACGGGCGATGGAGTTGTTGAGCACGTCGGGGTTGCGCGACAGGGTTTCCCATTTCAGGTTGCCCTCGTTCATGCCCTTGATCATCTGCTTGGACACGGTCACCAGCGAGATCGCCGATTGCACGCCTTCGGTGTTCTGCATCTTCCACATCAACTGGTCGATGGGATCCATGGCTTCGTAGCGCGAGCAGCCTTCGGCCTTGGTCTTGACCATCACCACCAGCACGTCGGAGCTGGTGGAGTAATTGTTGATGATGAAGTTGTTGTCCTTGTTGTAGCGCGAGTCCGGACGCAGTTCCGGGGCGCCCTGGTCCAGGTCGCCGATCTTCAGGTTCTGGCTGTACCACAGGCCGCCACCGAAGGCGATCAGCGCCAGTACGATGGACACCGGCGCGACCTTGGCGCTGGCGAAGTTCGACAGCAGGCGCCAGAACGGGTGATCGCGGTTGGCGTCCTTTTTGCTCTTGGCAATCGCGCGTTTGCTGATGCCGACATAGGAGATCGCCACCGGCAACAGGATCAGGTTGGTGAACACGATCACCGCCACGCCGATGGAGGCGCCGATGGCCAGTTCGCGGATCACGCCGATGTCGATGATCAGCAGCGTGATGAAGCCCACCGCGTCGGCGAGAATCGCGATCATGCCCGGCAGGAACAGTTGCCGGAAGGTGCGGCGTGCGGCCGTCAGCGCGTTGTCGGCCTCACTGGACTGCAGGGCGATACCGTTGATCTTCTGCACGCCATGGGAAATCCCGATGGCGAAAATCAGGAACGGCACCAGCATCGAATACGGGTCGAGGCCGAAACCGAAAAAGTGCATCAGCCCCAGTTGCCAGACCACCGCCACCAGCGTCGTGCTGAGCACCGCGATGGTACTGCGCAGGCAGTTGGTGAACCACAGCAGCAGGATCAGCGTGATGACAAAGGCCACGCCGAAGAACAGCACCACCATGATCAACCCGTCGATCAGGTCACCGACCTTCTTCGCGAAGCCGACGATGTGGATCTGCACGTTGGGGTTCTGTTCCTGGAACTTTGTGCGGATCTTGTCCTCAAGCTCGTGGGAAAACTTCTGGTAGTCCAGGGCCAGCAGCTTGCCCTGGTCCTGCGGGTCCGGGTAGGACTCCAGCAGCGGAATGTCGACAATGCTCGACTTGAAATCGTTGGCCACCAGGCGCCCGACCTGGCCGGACTTGAGCACGTTGTTGCGCAGCTGGTCGAGGCTTTCCGGCGAGCCGTTATAGCTCTGCGGGATCACTTCACCGCCGGCAAAACCTTCTTCGGTCACTTCGGTCCAGCGTACGCTGGGGCTCCACAGCGACTTGAGGCCCGAGCGGTCGACGCCGGAGATGTAGAACACCTCATCGTTGATCTGCCGCAGGGTCTCCATGTACTCCTTGGTGAAGATGTCACCGTCCTTGGCCTCCACCGAGATGCGCACGGTATTGCCCAGGTTGGCCAGGTCGTTGCGGTGCTCCATCATCTTTTCGATGAAGGGGTGCTTGAGGGGGATCATCTTTTCAAAGCTGGTGGACGGGCGAATCAGCGTCGCCTGCCAGAACAGGAAAATACTCACCAGCAGGCAGATCACGATCACTGCCGGACGGTTGTTGAAGATCAGGCGCTCAAGAAAGGTCGCTTTATCGTTGTGATGACTGCTCATTCTTTCCCCGCCTTTTTTATTGTTTTGCCAGTTCAGCGCCAGTCGCAGTGGCAACACGCACGCCACCCTGCCCGGCCAGAATCAAGTTGCCATTGCCTGCTGCCGTCACCGACGAGAGGGAAATGCGGTCCGGGCGATTGAACACGCTGAAGGTCTGGCCGTCATCATGGCTGACCACCACGCTGCCGCCATTGCCGACCACCACCAGCGATCCGTCGTCTAGCAAGGTCGCCCCCGACAGGCCAAACTCCAGGGCACCGCGTGCCGCCGGCAGTTCAACCTGCTCCCAGGTGCTGCCGAAATCGGTGGAGCGGTAGAGATTGCCGCGCAGGCCATAGGCCAACAGGGTCTGCGGCTGCGCCGTGCTGATCACGCCAAACAGCGAGCCCTCGTAGGGGCCTTCGAGCTTTTCCCAGGTCTGGCCGTCGTCGCTGGAGCGGAACATGCTGCCCTGCTCGCCGACGATAAACAGGCCGGCGTCCTTGATGTGCGCAATGGCGTTGAGGTGGAACTGGTCTTCGTTGTCGAGGCGGTCGCTGACGTCTGCCCAGGTCTTGCCGCCGTCGTCGGTCGCGATCAGCGCACCGTAGGCGCCCACGGCCAGGCCGTGCTCGGCATCCTTGAACCACACGTCGAGCAGTGGCGCTTCGCGCTTGAGGTCCTGGTATTGCTGGGTCCAGGTGGCACCACCGTCTGCACTGGCGAGGATCTGTGCATCATGGCCGACTGCCCAGCCGTGCTTGTCATCGACGAAAAACACCGCCGTGAGCAGCTGCCGGGTAGGCACTTTGGCTTGGGTCCAGGTACTGCCCTGGTCATCGGAATAGAGGATATGCCCGCGATCACCGACGGCCACCAGGCGCTTACCGGCGTGGACGACATCGATCATCAGGCCTTTGGCGGCCTTGGGGGATTCAATCGCAAAAGTGGTATCGCTGGCGGCCTGGACAACAGTCGGCAACGCGACTGCCCCAAACAGCGAGAGCGCTGCGGCCAGCAACGCAACCTTGCGTGCGGCGCGTGGGCGGCAAACAACCCAACCCATGACAGGCTCACTCATAGACCTTTCTCCCGATTTATTATTGTTAGGTCGTCTTGCCTTCCTGGCGCCTGAAACCTGCAATCTAGAGCGCCTGAAGGAAGCAGGGGCCATCCTATCGGGCTTTCGAATCGTCTGACAATCGGCGCTACGTTATCTTTTGTTAACTGGCGGCGTTTGGCCACGTGCTGAATATGGCGCCATCAGTCGCACTGATTGATCGTTTACCGCTGCCGAGGCGTGAGGAGTGACGCGGAGCGTCAAGGGCTGCATTCCCACGCAGAGCGTGGGAACGATCAACTACCCGCTCAATGAATTTTTATTCCATATCTTGAATTATGGGAATTTTTATTCCATTAATAGCCACCTGAAAACAATAAACCAAAGGACCACGGCTATGCGTGAACTCGGAATCGGCTTGATCGGCACAGGCTTCATGGGCCGCGCCCATGCCCTGGCATTCAATAACGCCCGGGCAGTATTTGACCTGCCGGTACACCTCAAGCTGGCCGCCCTGGCCGATGCCGATACCGAGCGCGCCCAGCGCTGCGCCAAGGCCTGGGGCTTTGCCCAGGCCCATGGCGACTGGCAGGCGCTGATCGATGATCCTGCCGTCGATGTCGTGGCCATCACCACCCCCAACCACCTGCATTACCCCATGGCCATGGCCGCAATTGCGGCCGGCAAGGCGGTGTACTGCGAAAAACCGCTGGCCGTCAGCCTCGAACAGGCCGACGCCATGCGCCGCGCCGCCCGTGCGGCCGGGGTGGTGACGCGGGTCGGCTACAACTATCAGCACAACCCGATGATCGGCCTGGCTCGGCAGATGATTGCCAACGGCGATCTCGGCGAAATCATCAGCTTCCAGGGCGAGTTCAGCGAAGACTTCATGGCCGACCCGGCGTCGCCGTGGTCATGGCGCTGCGAAGTGGCGCATGCCGGCGGCGCGCTGGCGGACCTGGGCAGCCACTTGCTGTCGATGGCGCACTATCTAGTGGGGGATGTCGCCAGCGTGTGCGCCGACACCCAGACCGTCCACGCCCAGCGCCCTGCGGTACACGGCAGCGATGAGCGCAAAGCCATCGCGGTGGACGACCAGGTGCATGCCCTGCTGCGCTTCGCCAATGGCGCGCGCGGCACGGTGAGCAGCAGTTGGCTCAAGCATGGCTACAAGAACCACCTGAGTTTCGAGATCAGCGGCACCCTGGGCACCTTGGCCTTCGACCAGGAGCGCTTGAACGAACTGCGCCTGTGCCGTGCCGGCCAGGACGGTTTCCAGCGCCTGCTGGCAGGCCCTGCCCTGCCCGGCTACGCAGCGTTCAGCCCGGCGGCCGGGCACCAATTGGGTTACAACGAACTGAAGACGCTGGAAGTCCAGGAGTTGATCATGGCCGTGGCGGGCCAGGGGGCGGACGGCACCGACTTTGACGCCGCGTGGGCAGTGGAGCGGCTGGCCACCGCGATTCGCGTAGCGGCCCGTGAAGAACGCTGGGTAACAGTGGACACGGTTTAAACATTGGAATACACCCCAAATGTGGGAGCGAGCTTGCTCGCGAAGGCGCTGGATCAGTCACCCTATTCATCGACTGACACACCGCTTTCGCGAGCAAGCCCGCTCCCACAGTTTGGTCACTGTTCGGACTTGGAATCCGGGGTGCTAAGCCCACATTTCCACCGACGGCACAACCCGGTTCCAACCTTGGAATGCAAGCCCGCTCCCACAGTTTTGATCGTCGTTCGGCTTGGGATTCGCGGTGCTGCGCACACATTTCCACCGACGGCACAACCCGGTTCCAACCTTGGAATACACGCCAAAAATGTGGGCGCGGGCTTGCGCGCGAAGGCGCTGGATCAGTCACCCTGTTCATCGACTGACACACCGCTTTCGCGGGCAAGCCCGCTCCCACAGTTTTGATCGTTGTTCGGACTTGGAATCCGGAGTGCTGCACTAACTTTTCTACCGACGGCACAACCCGGTTCCAACCTTGGAATACACCCCAAATGTGGGAGCTGGCTTGCCTGCGATAGCGGTGTGTCTGTCACCCCGCCATCGCGGGCAAGCCCGTTCCTACAGGGGGGCCAGACCTTCAGCTCCGCAAGGCGCGGCGCAGGACTTTGCCGACGGTGGTTTTCGGCAATTCCGTGGTTCGGAATTCCACATACTTCGGCATCTTGTAGCCCGTCAGGTATTCACGGCAATGGGCGAGGATCTGTTCCTGGGTCAGGTTCGGGTCCTTGCGCACCACGATGATCTTGACCTTCTCGCCGGTCACGCCATCTTCCACGCCAATCGCCGCGACTTCCCCGACGCCGGGGTGCAAGGCCACCACGTCCTCTATTTCATTCGGGTACACGTTGAAGCCCGAGACCAGGATCATGTCTTTCTTGCGGTCCACCAGGCGGATATAACCGCGCTCATCCATCACCCCGATATCACCGGTCGACAACCAGCCTTCGGCATCCAGCACCTCGGCGGTTTCCTTCGGCCGCTGCCAGTAACCCTGCATCACCTGCGGGCCGCGCACTTGCAGTTCGCCCTGCTCGCCGAGTTCGGCCAGCTCGCCGTCTTCGCGAACAAACCGCACCCAGGTCGACGGCAGCGGCACGCCAATGCTGCCGGTGAAGTCCATCTCGCGCATGCGGGCGATGTTGATCGGGCTGATGCTCACCACCGGCGAACACTCGGTCAGGCCGTAGCCTTCGATGATCGGCAGCCCGGTGACTTCCTTCCAGCGCTTGGCCACTGCCGTGTGCGTGGCCATGCCACCGGCGATCACCATGCGCAGGTCGGAAAAGTCCCGCGCGCAGAACTCCGGGTTTTCCAGCAAGCCATTGAACAGCGTATTGACCCCGGCAATCCCGTTGAAGCGCTCCTTGCGCAGGATCATCTGCACGCGCTTCACATCCCGCGGGTTGGCGATGAGGATGTTGCGCCCGCCCAGGCACATGAACATCAGGCAGTTCACCGTCAGCGAAAAGATGTGGTACAGCGGCAGCAGGGTGACGTTGGTTTCCTGCTTGTCCTGGTCCAGTTGATCGCCGACCCAGGCCTTGGCCTGCAGCAGGTTGGCAATGATATTGCGGTGGCTGAGCATCACGCCCTTGGCGTCGCCCGTGGTGCCGCCGGTGTATTGCAGGAAAGCCAGGTCATCAAGGTGCATGCCTACCGGAAAATGGTTCAGCCCCCGGCCCTGCTTGAGCACCTGATTGAAACGCACCGCGCCGCGCAGGTTGAACGTGGGCACCTGCTTTTGCACGCGGCGCAGGATGAAGTTCATCGCCGCGCCCTTGAGCGTACCGAGCAAGTCGCCGATGGCCGCCACCACCACGCGCTTGACGCTGCTGCCGCCGATGACTTTTTCCAAGGTGTGGGCGAAGTTTTCGAAAATCACCACGGTTTCGGCGCCGCTGTCCTTGAGCAAATGCTTGAGCTCATGGGAGGTGTACAGCGGGTTGACGTTGACCACCACCGCGCCGGCCAGGATCGTGCCCAACAGGCAGATCGGGTACTGCAAGCAGTTTGGCATCATCAGCGCCACGCGGTCGCCCGGCTGTACGCCCTGGCCTTGCAGCCAGGCGGCAAAGGCAATGCCTTGCACGTGCCAGTCGGCGTAGGTCATTTCGGTGCCGATGCTGACGTAGGCGACCCGCTCGCGAAACTTCTCCAGGTGCTCCACGAACACCTCGCGCAACGACGGGTAGTCCTCGATAGCAGCATCGATGTCTGCCGGTACGCCGGGCAGGTAAGCGTTCAACCAGATCCGTTCGGTTTGTTCCTGGCTTACAGCGTTCATGGCAGTCTCCTTGTTGTTGTTTTTGATAGAGCTACTTTTCGACGATGGCAGTAATGCCCAACCCGCCCGCCGCGCAGATCGAAATCAGGCCGCGGCCGCCACCCCGCTCATGGATGGCCTTGGCCAGCGCCGCCAACTGCCGGCCACCGGTGGCGGCAAACGGGTGACCACAGCCCAGCGAGCCGCCGTTGACGTTCATTTTGCTGCGTTCGATCGGGCCGAGCGGAGTCTCCAAGCCTAGCCGCTCGCGGCAATAATCGGCGTCCTCCCAAGCCTTGAGCGTGCACAGCACCTGGGCGGCGAAGGCTTCGTGGATCTCGAAGAAGTCGAAGTCGGCAAAGCTCAGCCCTTCGCGCTTGAGCATGCGCGGCACTGCATAGGCCGGAGCCATCAGCAGGCCTTCGGTGCCGTCGACAAAATTCACCGCCGCCGTTTCGCCAGTGCGCAGGTAGGCCAGCACCGGCCAGCCGTTGGCCGCCGCCCACTCTTCACTGGCCAGCAACACCACCGAGGCGCCATCGGTGAGCGGCGTGGAGTTGCCCGCCGTGAGCGTGCCGTTCTGCCGGTCATAGGCCGGGGACAGGCCGGCGAGCTTCTCCAGGCTCGCGTCGGCACGCAGGTTATTGTCGCGGGCCAGGCCGCGATGGGGGCTGATCAGGTCGTCGAAAAAGCCGCGTTTATAGGCAGCGTCCAGACGCTGGTGGCTGGTCAGGGTCAGTTCGTCCTGCGCCAGGCGTTTGATCTGCCAGCGCTTGGCCATTTCTTCGCAGTGCTCGCCCATCGACAAGCCCGTGCGCGGCTCACCGTTGCGGGGCAGCAGCGGCTTGAACAACATCGACGGGCGCACTTTCAGCAATGCCTTGAGCTTGTCGCCTATGCCCTTGGCGCGATTGGCCGCCAAGAGCGTGTGGCGCAGGGATTCGTTGATGCCGATGGGCGCATCGGAGGTGGTGTCGGCGCCGCCGGCGATGCCCACTTCGATCTGGCCCAGGGCAATCTTATTCGCCACCAGCAGCGCCGCTTCCAGGCCGGTGCCGCAGGCTTGTTGCACGTCGTAGGCCGGGGTTTGCGGCGACAGCGTGGTGGACAGCAACGACTCGCGCGCCAGGTTGAAATCGCGCGAATGCTTGATCACCGCGCCGGCGGCGAACTCGCCCAGGCGCTGGCCGTGCAGGTTGTAGCGGTCGACCAGGCCTTGCAGCGCTGCCACCAGCAAATCCTGGTTGCTGTCATGGGCGTACACGGTGTTGGAGCGGGCAAACGGAATGCGGTTGCCGCCGATGATCGCCACGCGGCGGGTTGGGGCCGGGTTGAAGCTGTAGTCACTCATCTAAGGCTTTCCAAATAAAGAGCCCACGCATATGGGGTTTGTCGCCGGCAGCATTGCGCACCTCGAATGCACGGCGCGGGCCGGTCACGGGGTGGCTCCACAGGGCGACCTGGCCGGGCAGGTAGATCGGCAGTTTGAAATCGCAATGGGCTTCGGCCTGGTCCAGGCCTCCCGGCGGTTGCTGGGCGGCGAGCGCTCGGCCAAGGGTCCACATGCCATGGGCTATGGCGCGGCGAAAACCGAAGATTTTCGCGCCGATCACCGAGGTGTGGATCGGGTTGAAATCCCCCGACACCTTGGCGAAACGTCGGCCCAGGTCGGCCGGCAATACCCAGCGTTGCGTGCGCAAAAGGCCCTCTTCCGGCAACTCCAGCGACTCGCCCCACGGCTCGCCGAGCGGGTTCTTCACGTCGCGGCGCAGGTACAGGCTGTCGCTTTCCCACACCAGCGCATCGGCACTGTAGGCACGGGTGGCGATGCTCAATGCCTGGCCCTTGGGGTGCGCGACCCAGCGCTCGGCGAACACCTCGATGCGCAACGCCTGGCCTGGGTGCAACCGCTGGTGCTGCCGAATGCGGTTGGCCAGGTGCACCATGCCGCTGGCCGGGTACGGGAAGCTCGGCCGGGTCAACAGCATCAGGTGCAGCGGGAACGCCAACACATGCGGGTAGGACAACGGTACTCCCTGCTCGTGACGAAAGCCACACGCACGGCCATAGCCGGCAATGCCGGTGGCGCTCAGCTCCACCGCCGAGCGCACCAGGCGCTCCTTGGGCAGCACCGGCGCACCGTCGAGCTTGGGCTTGCGCAGGGCGCGCACGCCATCCAGCAGCAGGCGGGTGCGCGAGGGTGGCGGGTCGATGATCTGCGTCACGTAGTCCACGGCTCAGGCTCCCAGCAGGCTTTGCCCGCACACGCGTACGACCTGGCCATTGACGGCGCCGGATGCCGGGTGTGCCAGCCAGGCGATAGTCTCGGCCACATCGATCGGCTGGCCGCCCTGGGACATCGAGTTCATGCGCCGCCCCGCTTCGCGAATCATCAACGGGATTTTTGCGGTCATCTGGGTTTCGATAAACCCCGGCGCCACGGCATTCACCGTCACCTGTTGCGCCGCTGCCTGCCGGGCCAGGCCTTGCACCAGGCCAATCACGCCGGCCTTGGAGGTCGCGTAGTTGCTCTGCCCGAGGTTGCCGGCGATGCCGGAAATCGACGACACGCACACGATGCGCCCACCAGCGTTCAGGCCCTGGTGGTCGAGCAGCGCCTGGCTCAGTTGCAACGGCGCTTCGAGGTTGACCGCCAGCACACTGCGCCAGGCTGCCTCAGTCATCTTCGCGATGGTCTTGTCGCGGGTGATCCCGGCGTTGTGCACCACCACATCGAAGGCGCCGTATTGGCTGATATGCGTATGCAACAACGCGGTGGCATCGGCAGCGGTGATATCCAGCGGCAGGGCCGAGCCGCCGACACTGCTGGCGGCTTGCTGCAGCGCGTCGTGGGCCTGGGGCACGTCCACGCAGACCACATGGGCACCGTCACGCGCCAGCACTTGGGCGATGGCCAGGCCAATGCCACGCGACGCGCCCGTGACCAGCGCGCGGCGGCCGGCGAAGGGCTTGTCCCAATTGACCGTGACGTGACCGTCCACCGGGGCTTCCAGGCGCACCACTTGCCCGGACACATAGGCCGACCGGCGCGACAGGAAGAACCGCAGGCTGCTGTCCAGCGCCGCCTCGGCCCCCGGCGCCACGTACAGCAACTGCACAGTGATGGCCCGGCGCAACTCCTTGGCCAATGAGCGCACCAGGCCTTCGAGGGCGCGCTGCGCGATGGCCTGGGGCAAGTCGACGCAGTGTTCCGGCGCCGTGCCGAGCACCACCACGCGACCGTGCTGGCCGAGGCGCTTGGCGTTGGCGTGGAAGAATACATACAGCTCGTCGAGTTGCTGCAGGTCGGTCACGCCGCTGGCATCGAACACCGCGCCCTGCACTTTCACCGTGGACGGCGCCTTGAGCGTGGCCGCAGTGGCGGTGACCGTGTCGGTGTCGCCGAAAATGCGCTGCACTTCGCCGGCCAGGCGCCCTGCCCCGGCCAGGATCACCGGGTTGGCGAGGCCTTGCTGGCCGCTGCGATGGCGTTGCAACGGCAAGGGTTGGGGCAGACCGATGGCCCCGGCCAGGCGGCGGCCCCAAGGAGAACTGACGAACGCTAGATAGCTGTCACTCATAGATAGATCCACTCACAACACATTCCTGCCTTGTAAACCCGATCACTGTGGGAGCTGGCTTGCCTGCGATGGCAGCGGCCCGGCTTGACTGATAGACCGAGTCGCCTGCATCGCAGGCAAGCCAGCTCCCACACTGAGCGTGTTCATTCAGTACCACTCAATTGACCGAGGCGTTTTCACCCTGGCTGGACTTGCGCTTTGCCGGCGGTTCCAGCGCTTGCTTGCGCTGTTGCAACGCCTCCAGCAAGCCGAAGTCCTGCGGGAAGTCGTCCACCTGGATGCCGTGATCGGCGTATTCCACATAGCGCCCCAGCAAGCTGTCTTCGTCGTCGCTGATCAGGTCCAGCGCCCGCGCCTTGACGCGCCAGGCGTTGAAGGCCGTGGCCGAGATCGGCATCGGCTCGATCAGCCCCTGCTTGACCGCAGGCTTGAGGCGAGCATCGATCAGCTCGACTTGCGGCAACAGGCGGAAGCCAAGTTCGCCGTAGGCCAGCTTGTCGATTTCCGGACGCGGGATGTAGGAATTGGCCAGCAGACGGTCGCGGGTTTCGCCGGGGGTCTGCACCACATCGGCCACCTGGGCCAGCAGGCGATCCGAGGGTTTGCGCAGGGGAATGCCGAACGGGAAACTCAAGCCACGCACCACAGCTGCTGCGGCTTTCGACGGGTAGTTATCCAGCACTTCGGCCAGCGCTTCATGGGCGCGCAACAACGCGTCCTGCGCCGCCCAATGCACCAGCGGCAAATCCGCCTGGGGCCGACCGTCGTCCTCGAAGCGCTTGAGTACGCAGGACAGGATGTACAGCTGCGAGAGAATATCGCCCAGGCGCCCGGTAATACTTTCCTTGCGCTTGAGGGCACCGCCCAGCACGCCCATGGAAATATCCGAGATCAGCGCCAGTACCACCGACAGGCGATTGGCCTGGCGATAGTAGGACGCCAACGCCGGGTCGGTCTTGGCCGGGGCGGAAATCAGCCGCCCGCCCGTAAGGGAATGCACCGCCGCACGCACGGTATTGGCCAACACAAAGCTGATATGGCCGAACATCGCGCTGTCGAAATCTTCCAGGGCCTTGCGCCGGTCCGGGTGGCGCGCCGCTTCCATCTCGCGGAACACATAAGGATGGCAGCGGATAAGGCCCTGGCCAAAGATGATCAGGCAGCGCGTCATGATGTTCGCGCCCTCCACCGTGATGGCGATGGGGCTCTGCTGGTAGGCGCGCGCCAGGAAGTTATTGGGCCCCATGCAGATGCCCTTGCCGGCGACAATGTCCATGCCGTCGTTGACGATAATCCGCGCCCGTTCGGTGACGTGGTACTTGGCGATGGCCGAGATCACCGACGGTTTCTCACCGGCGTCCAGGGACGCCACCGAGACCTTGCGCACCGCATCGCAGGCATACAAGTGCCCGGCCATGCGCGCCAGCGGCGCCTGCACGCCTTCGAACTTGCCGATGGGCAGGCCGAACTGCTTGCGCATCGCCGCGTAGGCGGTGGTGCCGCGCACTGCGACCTTGCCCAGACCGACGTTGGCCGAAGGCAGGGAAATCGCGCGGCCGGCGGCCAGGCATTCCATCAACATGCGCCAGCCGTTACCGACTTGCTCGCGGCCACCGATCACCCATTCCAGTGGGATGAAAACATCCTTGCCGGTGGTAGGACCATTCTGGAACACCGCGTTGAGCGGCCAGTGGCGACGGCCACTATTGACGCCTGGGTGCGACGTCGGGATCAGCGCACAGGTGATGCCGAGCGAACCGGGAGCGCCTAACAGGCCTTCCGGGTCTTCGGCGCGAAACGCCAGGCCAAGCACCGTGGCAATCGGGCCCAGGGTGATGTAGCGCTTGTCCCAGGTCACGCGGAAACCCAGTACTTCCTGGCCTTCATGCGTGCCTTTGCAGACGATGCCCAGGTCGGGAATCGCCCCGGCGTCCGAGCCGGCATACGGGCTGGTCAGGGCAAAGCACGGGATGTCTTCACCCCGCGCCAGGCGCGGCAAGTAGTAGTTGCGCTGGGCATCGGTGCCGTAGTGCAACAGCAACTCGGCCGGACCGAGGGAGTTGGGCACCATCACCGAGATCGCCGCCGCCGAGCAGCGCGTCGACAGCTTCATCACCACCTGCGAGTGCGCATAGTGGGAGAAGCCTTTGCCACCGTACTGCTTGGGAATGATCATGCCGAGGAAGCCGGCGTCCTTGGTGTACTGCCAGCCTTCGGGCGACATGTCCTGCCAGACCTGGGTGGTTTCCCAGTCGTTGGCGATGTCACAGAGGGTTTCCACCTCATTGTCGAGGAAGGCTTGCTCCTCCGCGCTCAGGCTGGCCGGCGCAGCTTGCAGCAGGCGCTGCCAGTTGGGCTTGCCGCTGAACAGCTCGGCGTCCCACCACACGGTGCCTGACTCAATGGCCGCGCGTTCGGTGTCGGACATCGCCGGCATGATCGTACGAAACAGGCCGAGGGCCTTGCTGGTCAACAGCGTGCGGCGTAGCGGTTTGAGGGTCATCAGCAACGCCGGTAACACCACCAGCACCGCCGCGACGGTGGCGCCGAACGCCGCCACCACGTTGAACAGGTAACCAATCGCCAACCAGACCAGGCCAGCGCCCAACCACAGGGTGGCAGCGGCTTGTCGATACGCCAGGGCAATCGCAGCTGCGAAACCCACCAATAACCAGATAACCATGGGATACCTCGACTCGATTCAGGGCGTGGTTTACGTGCGGAAGGTCGGATTGACCTGCGGCGTAAAGCCACACTACAAACTTGGAAAGCTAAATTCAAATTTTGTTTTGAAATTTTTATTTAATGCTTGGGCGAAAAAATTGGCGGCTGAAAGGGTCAGCCTGATGGGTTGATGGGATCAGAAAATCGGAACGGGTCGCGTGGGCAACCCGTCGATGCGTCATCCATATGCAGCACAACAGAAAGATGCGCTAACTGCTGGCAAATATGAATGTGGCCGGATCAAAACTCGTAAGTTGCAGATACGCTAACCACATCACCACGCGCCTCTGACTTGCCATCGAGGCTGGCCCCTCCAAGACGATCCACGTTTTTAGTCCTCAGTTTGACGGTCTCTACGAATTGATGGGAATAAGCACCGTCGACGCTCAAGCCTGGTATTGCACGGACTTTGTAGCCCAAGCCCAGGGACACGAACGTGCGGTCACCGTCCGGAATACGCGGGTCACGGGTGGCGTCCGGCGTAGGCGTCTGGTCAAAAGAAACACCGCCACGCACGGTAAAGTCGTCAGTCAGTTTGTAGTCGGTGCCGTACGAGAATTGCCATGCATCTTTGTAGCGATAGGGAATCGAAACGATGGTGCTGCCTTCGGACTTGAGGGTCAGCGCTTTGAACGATGACCAATCCGTCCAGGTGGCGCTGAAGCCAACACCCCAACGATCATTGAATTGATGTACCCAATCGAAGGATGCGGTAGCCGGGATATCCAATTGGGTAGAGGCCTTCGCTCCATCGGGGTAGAGGTGCAGGCCTGGGTAGGCCATTTCCACCAGGGTTTTACCGTCCAGAACAGGCGTGGTCATGAGCAACCGAGATTGTTCGTCGGCGTAGATGTTGTATTTACCCTCTAGTTTATTCTTTATTTTCGCGTGGTAATTCAGGCCCAGCGTGTCCTGACTGGTCGGCTTCCAGGCGATACCGGCGAACCAGCCCAGCGATGTATTGTCGACTTTGACGCGCATCAACGAAAAGCCCTGACCCGCAGCAAAGGGCGTAAAACCGAAGTCCGCAGACTGTGCCGCTGCGGCATACAAGTCGACGTTCTGGCTTACAAAACCAGAGGTGTGCTGAAGAATTGCACCGCCCCCAACGGAGAATTCGTCTGTGACTTTAAACGACAGCGAGCCAGTCAGTGCAACCGTCTCGATCTTCGTATCAACCGCGAAGTCCCTGCCTTTCCAATCATTGTCGTAGCTTGTCCTCGCCCCCATGGGGACGACCTGACTCAGGCCGAAGTTCAGGCGATCATTAATTGGCATGACCATGAAGCCGGTAGGCACCCATGCCTCAAAACCCGCCTGGCCCCCATCTCCTGTTCTAGTGCTGTAGATCGGATTGAAGTCGGGATCCAAAACCGTGGCCGACGTAGGCCGACCAGAGTAGTCGTACGCGTTACCCTTATATTTGATATCGATATTTGCGTAGTTGAGCGTGAACTGGGAAATGTTCTTGTCGATAAATGCCATGGCAGCGGGGTTGTTATAGGCCGATGACGGGTCGTTCTTGAACAACGAACCACCACCAAATGCGCGCCCCCAGCCGGCGGCGTTTGTCGTCGGCGTCATGAACGCTCCCGCCTGGGCCGAACCGGCAGCCACCATGAATCCACTGAGCAATGCCAGGCTCAGGAATGTTTGTGCCTGTTGTTTCTTATTATTCATGCTCCACTCCTTATTGTTTTTATACCGCCCCAGCGGGTAAATACCGATGGTTTGTCGCAACAGATGCCTCTTGCGAGGCACCTGTATTTGCCGTGGGTGATCAGCCCAGAGTGCTCTGCGGGACGATTAAGGAACGATCTGCAGCAGCGGCGATGTGGTCACCGTTACACTCAGGCTTTGAAGGGTGCAGGACGAACCGAGAGGCTGGCTTGTCGGGCTGGTGGTCAACACGCCAGTGCTGTTGTTGTAGGCCACCGTAACGGTCGATGGACCGCAGTTGGACGCTGGATACAACACGGTGGCAGGAATGGTGTAACCGACGTTGGTGACATTCCCGCCGCCTGAAGTACCACTCAGCGATGTAGCCGTCAGTGTCCATGGCACACCCGTGATTTGAGGCAGCTTGCACAGGTTGTTGCTACCCGACACGGTGACCTTGGTGATACTCGCAATCCCCACATTGTTTACAGAACCATCAAACTTCACGTCACACGTAATAGGCAACTGAAAAGAGGATGGTGACTTCACAGTAAGTGAACCGGACGCGGAAAAATTACTGCTGATCGGAGCGATACTCACAGCATTGGCCATCGAAGCAGCACCCATGCAAACAGCCAAAGCAGACAACGACACGAGGGTTTTCAAACTTTTCATTGTTTTTCCTCACATGTTATGGCGAAGTCATTTCGCCAGGGGTAATGGCCATGAACGAGAGGTCACGGTGAAACAAAGCGGAACTTCCCTTTCCAGCCAAATCTCAATTCAATTACCGCTACAACAGTCCAGTGTTATTCCACAACTTTGAAGTTCGGCGGCATCTTGATCGACACCGTCTTGATCTTGCAGTCTTCGCCAATCGGTACATTGGCCGCCTCCAACTTGCCGGTAGCGTTATCCCAGGTGCCATCGGCGGTAGAAGGCCCGCACTTGCCGCCCAGGCCGAAGGCGTGGACATCTACGCTGATCTTCGACATGGAGCCACTCTTGGTGTCCTTGGCAATCAACACCCAGGGCAAGTTGGTGGCTTCGACACGGCTGCACTTGAGGCCGCCATCGAATTCAACTTTCTCGACATCCACCGATGACCCATCGGCCGCAACTTTGCCGGCCACCTTGATGGTGCAATCGGCGCTGATCAGCGCGCCCTTGGAAAAACTGATCGGGCCTTGGGCGGTAAATGCGCTGCCGGCTGGTTCGATGCGGGCGGCCTGGGCCTGGTGATAGGCGATAAGCCCCAGCGCGGCCAATACGATGTGGGTGGTGAACTTGGCAGGTGATTGCATGGTGTACGTCCTTCCCTTTAATTATTTTTGTTCGGGTCAAACAACTTACGTGCAACTCAATCGATAAACCTTGGGCGCAAGGGGCCTGCGCGGCACGCAGGCCCCGAGTACGCCAACAACATGTGACTTACACTTAGAACGGCGTAGCGCTGTTGCTGTACTTCTCCAGGTACTTCAACCGTTGTGAGGGCTGAAGGTTGGTCAGGAAAATATCCCCGGCGTAATGATTAAGTACGCGGTGGTCCATGCGACGGCGCCACAAGTACGGCACATACGCCCAGACAATCATGCTCGCATACCCATAGGGAAGTTGCGGCGACTCATCAAAGTGGCGCAACGACTGGTAACTGCGTGTCGGGTTGGCATGGTGATCAGAGTGCCGCTGAAGTTGGAACAGGAAGATATTGGTGACAATACGGTTACTGTTCCAGGAGTGCCGAGGCGAACAACGTTCATACCGGCCATTGGGCAACTTCTGGCGTTTAAGGCCGTAGTGTTCCACGTAGTTCACCACTTCCAGCAGGGAGAAGCCGTAGATGCCCTGGATGATCAGGAAGGGAATCACCGCCGCCCCGAGCCAGTAGATCATCGCCCCCCACAACACCACGCTGTACATCCAGGCACTGAGCACAGCGTTCTTCCAGTGCCAGGCCGGCAGGCCGAGTTTGCGCAGGCGCTCGCGCTCCAGGTTCCAGGCCGAGCGTGCGCTGAACCACACCGAGCGCGGCAGGAAGGCCCAGAAACTTTCACCCAGTCGCGAACTGGCCGGGTCTTCCGGTGTGGCGACACGCACGTGATGGCCACGGTTGTGTTCGGTGTAGAAGTGCCCGTAGAAGGTCGGCGCCAGGGTCACCTTGGCGAGAAACACCTCCAAAGCGTTGGGCTTGTGCCCCAGTTCATGGGCGGTATTGATCGCGATACCGGTTGCGGCACCGGTCGACATCGCCATGCCGAGGTAGGTGAACCAACTCGGCTCGCCATGCAACTGAGTGCGTGCGGTGATGTAGTGGGCAGCCTGCGACAGCCAGCTGGTCGGCTCCAGGTTCGCGGCGGCCTGCACCAGGCCACCCTGGATGATCCACTCGATACCGCCGGCGGCCAGCCACCCGGTGATCACCACCGAGGAGATCACGAACAGCACGCCCGTATAGACGATCCAACGGTAGTAGCTTTGGGATTCGAGGTGGCCAACGGCGGATTCGGGCGGGTTGCTGACGTCTTCACCGAGCAGGCCGTCGATCAGTGGGATCAGGCCGAAGATCACCAGCACGCCGACCCACCACAGTTGCTGGATACCGGTGGTGATCGCCAGGGCGCCAGACAACAGCGGAGTGGCCAGCGGCATGATCCCCAGCCACCACAGGTGACGCTTGCCGTCGGTCCATACGCTTGGGGCTGCCAGTGTCTGATTCATGGCAGCCTCCGGATGAGACGGGTTGGCAGGGTTACAAAAAACAGGTTCAGGGAGCGATGGATGCTCCGGGAATTCAACCATGCGATAAAAGACGTTTTTTTCATTTTTATTCGCTCTTAGGCA
The DNA here is from genome assembly GCF_029959745.1 of Pseudomonas sp. PS01298. NCBI lineage: Bacteria > Pseudomonadati > Pseudomonadota > Gammaproteobacteria > Pseudomonadales > Pseudomonadaceae > Pseudomonas > Pseudomonas sp. PS01298. The sequence goes on from NZ_JASCPP010000022.1 coordinate 18,181, forward strand.
TTTCAAAAATCATTTCAAAATAAATATTGAAATATTTTTTTAAATAAATAGCGCGGAATCGATAGGTCGTCAACTACTTTTTCGAGGCCTTTTTTACGTGACTGAGCAGTCTCTTTTTCAGCCGTTTGGTCAGGTCTCTAGAGCAGGCATTCCGGACGTTCGAACCCGCAACGTGAGGCATGACTATTTGCTCGCCAACGCAAAGGACGGCTGCAGAATCGTCGCGGTTTCGCCGGGGCGCACGCGCTTGGCCAGGTGCTGCACCGCTTCGACCACGCGCGCCGTGGCAGTGATCGGCAGCATATGGCCGCGGCCCTCCACCACCTGCATCTTCAAGCCCGGCACCTTGTCGGCGAGTGCCTGGCCGTGCTGGCGAAAGTCCAGCACCTTGTCCCGGGCCCCGTAGATCAGGCTGATGGGCAGCGTCAGCTGCGGGTAGCGCTTGACCATGCCTGGCAGGTAATCATTGACCAGCGCAATCTCGCTGGAGGCGGCGTAGAAATTGTCCGGGCGCATGCCCAGCAGCCCGCCGCCACGGGTGGCGAAATCCTCCGGGGCCGGGTCCGGCGCGAACACGCCCTTGACCACTGCACGGCGGGTCAGCAGGCCCATCGGCACGGTCAGCGTGTGCGACACCCAGCGACGCAGCCAGGCAGGGCGTACTGCCAGCGACCAGAACACCAGCGGCAAGGTCGGTTGGGGATGGGTCAGCGGCGCCACTAGGACCAGGCCTGATACGGCGTCGGGATGGTCGAGGGCCAGCGCCAGGGAAATCGCCCCGCCGAGGGAATGTCCCAGCACCAGGGGCTTATCCAGGCCCAGCGTGTTGATAAACGCCGCGACTTGTCGCGCCTGGGCCGGCAGGTCGGCAGCAGTGCCGGCATGACGGGTGGAATAACCTGACCCCGGACGATCGAGGGTGATCACCCGGAACTGCTCCCGCAACTGCCCGGACAAGGCATAGGTCAGGTTGCGACTGCTGCCCATCAGCCCGTGAATCATCACCAGCGGCGGGCCTTTACCCTCTTCTACATAATGAAAGCGCTCGCCGTTGACCTCCACGAAGCGCCCGTTGATCGGAACAGCGGCTTCAATACGCCGTGTCATCCAGGCACTGACGCCCCACAACAGCGCGCTCACGCCGATAAACACCGCCGCAGCAATCATCCATTCGACAGCCATAGCTCGGTCCTCTGCTTCCCTGCTGCCGGGAACCTGACCGGAATTGATCAGGCCTCGGCCTATCGTCCAACCCTGGACCTAAACTACGTGCAGACCCTGCTCGTCCGTCGGACAAGTCGCACATGAGGAGCCAGTGACTAGCGTAGGCGATATTTTCAGGTAGATTATTTAAAATCTTTTTTAAAATAAATAATTCAATTTTCCTTTGCAATGGTGTTCTATCTAAAAGACAAAACAAAAACAGGAGCACATCCGATGCCTACGAGGGCCTGCCTATGAATGCCCACAGTGATTTGATCGATATCGCCATCATCGGCTCAGGCTTTGCCGGCCTGTGCATGGCCATCAAGCTCAAGGAAGCCGGCTTCACCGACTTCTTTATCGCCGAGCAGGCCGAGACCCTCGGCGGCACCTGGCGAGACAACCACTACCCGGGCTGCGCCTGTGATGTGCAGTCGCACGTGTATTCGTTTTCGTTTGCGCCCAACCCGGACTGGACGCGGCAATTCGCGCCCCAAGCGGAAATCCGTGCTTACCTGGAACGCTGCGCCACGCGCTTCGAGCTCAAGCCCTACCTGCGCTTCGGCATGGGCCTGACACGCGCGGTCTTCGATGAACAGGAGCAACGCTGGCAACTGAGCTTCAACGATGGTCGCCAGGTGAGTGCGCGGGTGCTGGTGTCGGGGATGGGCGGCTTGTCGCGCCCGGCATTGCCGGATATTCCAGGGCTGGAGAACTTCAAGGGCAAACGCTTCCATTCCCAGCAGTGGGACCACGACTACTCGCTGAAAGGCAAGCGCGTGGCGGTGATCGGCACCGGGGCCAGTGCCATTCAGTTTGTGCCGCAGATCGCGCCACAGGTGGCTCACCTGGACCTGTTCCAGCGCACGCCGCCGTGGATCATGCCCAAGCCTGACCGCGCAATTACCCCGTCCGAACGCTGGCTGTTCAAGCACCTGCCCTTCACCCAGCGCCTGGTGCGCGGTGCGTTTTACTGGGCCCTGGAAGGCCGCGTGGTCGGCTTTGCGCTGCATCCGCGGCTGATGAAAATGGTGCAGAAAATCGCCCTGCGCCACCTGCACAAACAAGTCGCCCGCCCTTCCCTGCGCAAGACGTTGACGCCTGACTACACCATCGGCTGCAAGCGCGTGCTGATCTCCAATGACTACTACCCGGCGTTGTCGCGCAGCAATGTCGAGGTAGTGACCGACGCCGTGGCACGCATCGAAGCCGACGGCGTGATCACTGCCGACGGCATCAAGCACCCGGCCGACTGCCTGATTTTCGGCACCGGCTTCCAGGCCACCGATCCCCTGCCCCGCGACTGCATCATTGGGCGTAACGGCGTAGACCTGATGGACACCTGGCACGACGGCGCCCACGCCTACAAAGGCACCACCGTGCCGGGCTATCCCAATCTGTTCCTGATTGTCGGGCCCAATACCGGCCTGGGACACAACTCGATGATCCTGATGATCGAGGCCCAGGTCACTTACATCCTCGACGCGCTTCGGCAGATGCAGCGCCATCGCATTGCCAGTGTGGACGTCAAGCCAGCGGTGGAAAGCGCCTACAACCAGCAACTGCAGGACAAGCTCAAGCGCACCATCTGGAACACCGGCGGATGCCGCAGCTGGTACCTCGACCCGCGCACCGGCAAGAACACCACCTTGTGGCCGGGTTCGACCTGGCGCTTCAAGCAGGTGACCCGCCAGTTTGCGCTCAAGGACTACGTGGCCAGCCTGGTGCCGATCAATGCGCCGACGCGTGCCGTCCAAGCGCCTCACTCCACTGCAGAAGGGAGCCTGTCATGAAGACCTTCAATGGCCGCGTGGCGGCAATTACTGGCGCCGCGTCCGGCATGGGCCGCGCCCTGGCCTTGGCCCTCGCACGGGAAGGCTGCCACCTGGCGCTGTCGGACAAGAACAGCCAAGGGCTGGAGCAGACGCTGGAGATGATCAAGGCCTCGACCCTCTCACCCGTGCACATCACCCTGCAGGTGCTGGATGTTGCCGACCGCCAGGCCATGCAGGATTGGGCCGCGCGCTGTGTGGCCGAACACGGCCAGGTCAACCTGGTGTTCAACAATGCCGGGGTGGCCTTGTCGAGTACTGTCGAAGGCGTCGACTACGCCGACCTGGAGTGGATCGTCGGCATCAATTTCTGGGGCGTGGTCCATGGCACCAAGGCGTTCCTGCCGTATTTGAAAGCGTCCGGCGAGGGCCACGTGATCAACACGTCCAGCGTGTTCGGCCTTTTCGCGCAGCCCGGCATGAGCGGCTACAACGCCACCAAGTTCGCCGTGCGCGGCTTTACCGAATCCCTGCGCCAGGAGCTCGACCTGCAGCGCTGCGGCGTCTCGGCCACCTGCGTGCACCCGGGCGGTATTCGCACCGATATCTGCCGCAGCAGCCGAATCGACGCGAACATGACCGGCTTTCTGATCCACAGCGAACAGCAGGCCCGCGCCGACTTCGAAAAGCTCTTCATCACTGACGCCGACCAGGCCGCCAAGGTGATCCTGCACGGCGTGCGCAAAAACAAACGCCGCGTGCTGATTGGCCGCGACGCGTACTTTCTCGACCTGCTCGCCCGCTGCCTGCCGGCGGCGTACCAGGTGCTGGTGGTGTTCGCCAGCCGGCGCATGGCGCCCAAGCCGCGCACGCCAGTGTTTGAAACCAACGACGAGCCCAGACTCTGAACAGGAGCACGCACCATGTTGCCGATCCGTCGCGATATTCATTTCGACCTGCCTGCCGAGCGCATCACCAATTGGCACGAACAGGGCCCGTTCATCACGCATTTCTTCAACGCCCTGTCGCTGCTGTTTCCCCAGGGCGAGCTGTTTTTCATGGACAGCGTGCGCCATTACCGCCAGCGCATCGATGATCCGCACCTGAAGAAAGAGATCCAGGGATTTATCGGCCAGGAGGCCATGCACAGCCGTGAACACGTGGCCTACAACGACTTGTTGCAAGCAGCGGGCCTGCCCGCCCACACCCTGGACCGGCGCCTGAAATTCATCCTCGACCTGCAAAAGAAACACTTCGCGCCGTCGTTCAACCTGGCGATCACCATCGCGCTTGAACACTACACGGCGATGCTCGCGGAAATCCTGCTGAGCGACCCGTCACGCTTTGGCGACTCGCTCAAGGGCTACCAACAGATGTGGTACTGGCACGCGCTGGAAGAAACCGAGCACAAGGCCGTGGCCTTCGATGTGTGGAACCGCGTGATCAAGCCCGGCACCAAACGCTACCTGCTGCGCACCGGCACCATGCTGACCACCACGGTGTTCTTCTGGCTGGTGGTGCTGGATTTCCACGTGCGCCTGCTGATTGCCGACCGCCAGTCCGTGGGATTCCTCAAGGGGTTCTGGCGCATGCTGAAGTTTCTCTACGGACCCAAGGGGGTTTTCCCACGGATGCTGGTGCCCTGGCTGCACTACTTCAAACCCGGCTTCCATCCCTGGGACCACGACAACCGCGCGCGCCTGGCGGCGATCGACGGCCTGGTCGAGGACATCGAACAGACCCGGCGCAGCTATTAAACCTTCGCCAGGTCCGCGCGCTCGCGTACAAAGCCTTGCAACTGATCGCCGGGCAGCGCCTTGCTGAAATACCAGCCCTGGATAATCAATTCGGTGCCGCCGTTCAGGAAAGCCAACTGCTCGGCGGTTTCCACCCCCTCCACCACCACGCCCAGGTTCAGCGCCTCGCAAAAGCGCAGCATGCCGGTCATCACCTGGGCGCCCTTGGGGTCGTGCTGGGCGACCACGAAGCTGCGGTCGATCTTGATAAAGTCCACCGGGAACTGGTGCAGGTAGCTCAACGCCGAAAACCCGGTACCAAAGTCGTCGATATACACCTTGGCGCCAATGGCCTGCAGCTTCTGGATGATCTGGCGGGTAGCCTGGATGTCCGAGACCAGCGCATCTTCGGTGATCTCCACCGAGACCTGGCCATGGGCCTGGGCCAGGATCTCCACCAGACGCTCGCCATAGGCGGCGTCGGTCAGGGTGGCGCTGGAAATATTGATGGTCATCGGCAACCCGAAGCCCAGCTTCTGCCACTTCTGGTATTGGCGCACCGCCTGCGACGCCACCCACATATCCACGTCCGGCATCAGCCGCGCCTGGGCCAGCCATTGCAGGAACTCCCACGGCGAATGCACGGTGCCCTGGGCGTCGCGCGCGCGCATCAACGCCTCGCAACCGGTGCACAGCCCGGTCCGGGTCGAGACCTGGGGCTGGAATTCGAGGTAGAACTCATAGTCGCTGATCTGCTGGATATGGCTCAGCTCGCTGGCCTGGCGCGCCAGGGTCCGGTGGGACGCCAATACCGGGTCCAGTTCGCGCAGCCGGCCTTTTTCCTCCAGCCCACGGAAGGTCATGTCCAGGGACTTGAGGTAGACCGTGCCGCCTTCGGTGGCCTGGCGATGAATCGCCCGGACATACGGCGCATACACCAGCGTGCCCAAGGCCAGCAGCGCGATTTGCAGCGCGACGGCCGCGACATCGCCGTGGGTGCTGAGGTAGGCGTTGAGCAGCACCGGTGCGGTGAACGGCACGCTCGCCACAGCCGGCGACACCCAGCCCATTTGCACCACCGTCAGCGCCACCGTCGCATTCAGCGCGGGCACAATCAAAAAGGGTATGAACAGGCGTGGGTTGAGAATGATCGGCAAGCCGAACAGCAGCACCTCGCTGACGTTGAACAGCGACAGCGGCACACTCGCCATCGCCACCAGGCGCATGGACTGGCTCTTGGAAAACAGCAGGATCGCCACCAGCAGGCACAACGCGCCACCGGAGCCACCGATAAACGCAAAACAGCCCAGCAAGCCACCGTTCAGCACATACTTGATCGGCTCGCCCGCCACCAACGCCGCACCGTTGAGGGCCACCGCCTGGTCAAGCACATTGAACAGCGGCTGCATCGCGTACACGCCGTGAATCCCGAAAAACCACAACAGCGAGTTCATCAGGGTCACGAATAAACCACTGCCGTAGGGCGACTCCAGTGCATCCAGCACTTGCGGCCCCTGGATCTGCGCGACGTAAGGAACCTGCAACAACAAGGACAGCACCAGCACCAGCGCCAAGGCCGTGATCGCTCCGGGCAGCACCATGTTGATCGTGCCCCTGAGGTTGTGCCCGACCAGGTCTTCATTGACCAGGCGTGTCCAGCGGTACCGGTGCAGCCAGGCAATGGCCGGCACATTGAGCAGCGGCGAGGCGATGGCGATAAACAGCACGAACGTCGCCGAGGCCCGGGGGTATTCGCGCAGGATAAACGTCGCCACCACCACATGGGCGAGGCACAGGAATGCCACCGGCAATTGCGGCAGCCGATGCTGGATCGCCAACATGTAGCCGATGGACGCACCGACCAGCAGTGGAATCACCGAACTGATCTGGTTGTGCAGCGCGGCCAGGAACGCCACCACTTGTGGGTCGAAGCCCAGCACACGGGCGAACTCGGACAGGATCAGAAAAGCGGCCGAGACCAGCAGGCACGGCAGGATCCACAACAACCCTTCGCGGATCGCGCGCAGCGACTCGGTACTGGCCAAGGCGGCCAGACGTTGGGTAAAGAAAAGTTTGAACAGCGTTTGCGCCATGACCCGTCCCTCTGCCCATCGCACCCTGCCCGTGGCTGGCAGGCCTGAAAACCCTGCGTAACGCTACACGTCCTGATGCCGGGAGCGAAAGGCTTTTGCCGCGGCACACGCAACATTCCCCGCTCACGCTGTCCGTTGACGCTTGTCGGGTACGGTCAGTTAGCCCATCCTTTGCCGTGTCATTCTCGAACGGACTCGAGCCCAGGCCTTGCTCCGTGTGTCTTATCCACGATCAAGGTGCCTGTTGATGCGACGAATCCTGCCCCTCATGACCGGCGCGCTGCTGGGTCTTTCAACCACCGTGGCCAACGCTGCCGAAGCCAGCTTTGCCGACGCCCAAGCCAGTGACCCGGCCCGCCTCCAGTGGATGGTCGGTGCTCCGCCACCGCCGGAGCGAACCCTGCGATTTGAAGATGGCAGCTATTTTCGCTTCCCGGCCATGCGCTGGAGCGTGGCGAACTTTCGTCAATTGATGCCCACGATCAATGTGTCCCGTGGGCTCGGTGCGAGCACGGCGTTGCCCCGGCGTCTTGACCCGCGCATCGACGAACTGCGCGTCGTACCCAATGGCGCCAGCCAAGCGTTGACCTGGCGCCAGAGCCTGGATGCCACCTACACCGATGGCATTGTTGTACTGCACCGCGGGGCCGTGGTGTACGAGCGCTATTTCGGCGTGTTGAAAGAAGACGGGCAACATGCGGCAATGTCCGTGACCAAATCGGTGATCGGCACACTGGGCGCCATGCTCGTCGCCGAGGGCACCCTCGATGCGCAGGCAAAGGTCGCGACTTATGTGCCCGAACTGGCGAACTCCGCGTTCGGCAGTGCCACGCTAGAGCAGGTGCTGAACATGACTACGGCACTGGACTACAGCGAAGACTATGCCGACCCCACGGCAGAGGTCTGGGCCCATGCCCAGGCCGGCAATCCGCTGCCCAAGCCCAAGGACTACGTCGGGCCGCGCAGCTACTTCGAGTTCCTGCAAACCGTCAGGCAGCGCGGCGAACATGGACAGGCGTTCGGCTACAAGACCGTCAACACCGACGTGCTCGGTTGGGTGATCGCGCGTGCCACCGGCCGCAACGTTGCCCAACTGCTCAGCGAACGCATCTGGAGCCGCCTGGGCAGTGAACAGGATGCCTATTTCACCGTCGACTCCATCGGCACACCGTTCGCCGGTGGTGGCTTGAACGCCGGGCTGCGCGACATGGCGCGCTTTGGCGAGATGCTACGTAACAACGGGCGCTACAACGGCGAGCAAATCGTGCCCGAGGCGGTGCTGAAAACGATTCGCCAGGGCGGCGACAAACAGGCTTTTGCCCAGGCAGGCTATAGTCAATTGAAAGGCTGGAGCTACCGCGCCATGTGGTGGGTCACCCACAACCCGGATGGCGCCTTCATGGCGCGCGGGGTCCATGGCCAGAGTATCTATATCGATCCTGCGGCCGAGATGGTGATTGTGCGGTTCGCCTCCCATCCGATCGCGGCCAATGCGGCCAATGACGCCGTCACGTTGCCGGCATACGAGGCCATGGCGCGTTATCTGTTGGCACAGCCGGGGGCTTGATCTGCGCCAGTTCAGGGCTGCGGCGTAGGCGCTCCACTCGACGTGCTGTTCCTCCCGAAGGAGCGGGAGTCCGACATCAAGGAGGTTCGCTCATCATGCAAGACAAACTTTTGCGCCCGTTACTGTTCAACGCCGTGCTTTGGCTGTGCGGCATCACCCTATTGTTCACGGTCAGGGACATCATCGGACGGTTCAACGCCCCTATCGACGATGGCTTGCTGGACCTTGCCCTGGTGCTGGCCGCCTACGTGCTACTGTTTTTGCTGGAACCGATACGTTGCCGGATCAGCCGCCACATGCGAAAACACCTACAGCGCCGAGCCCGTCGTCACACGCACTAAACACTACCAGTCCCACAGGAGTACACCTTTGTCACCACCCGGCGATAACCACCAGCTTGCACTGGACAGATTCTTGAGCGAACACCCGGACGTGGCCATGCAACTGGACACCCTCAACCCCTTGGCCGCCCAGGCCAAGGGCGAAACCCTGGCACAGTACCGAGCCGAACGGCTGCATGAAGCGTTCGAAGCAGAAGCCGAAAACCAAGGCCTGTTCGCCTGGGAGCTGACCCTCAAACTCACCAGCGACTCCAGCGAGATCTTTGAAGCCCAGCGCCGCGAAGTGCACAAGGAGGTCGCGCAGATGGCCGGGCTGAGTTGGCACGAGTACTGCCAATTGCATGACTTTCCACCGGAGCCTTGAACTAGAGAAACCAGCGCCGCCGAGGGCCAGCCAGCGCCTCGCGCAACTCGGCGATGCTCACGTTCCGCTGCTCCGGATCGGCCGCCAGGGCTGAACGCAGCGCCGGCCAACAGTGCCTGGGCAAACGTCGTGGCCGTGGCAGCTGCAGATCAAGCTGGCGCCCGCCGAGGCGCTGCCCCTGGGCCAAGTCATACAGCACACACGCAGCGCCATACAGATCGGTACGGGCCGACAGTGCGCCACCGGCGATCAGTTCCGGTGCCGCATACGCCGGTGTCCAGGCGTTCAAGCGGCCCCGGCTCAAGCCCGGCAGCCCCGCCGCTTCCTGCGCTTCGGCGTAACCCAGGCCGAAATCGAACAAGCGCAGCCCCTGCTCTCCCAGCATGATATTGGCGGGTTTCACATCGCCATGCAGGATGCCTTGCCGATGGCTGCAGGCGAGCGCGTCGAGCAGTTGCAAGGCCAGGGGCTGCAGTTCATGCCACGGCAATCCTTGCAAGCAGCCCTTGAGCACCCGGTCCAGGGTCATGCCCTGCATCAGCTCCATGGTAAAGAATGCCAGCTGATGAACCGTATCGACCTCGAAAGCGAACGCCCGTACCACGTGGTCATGCCGCACGCTGCGGGTCAGGGCGAATTCGCTGTAGAGCAACACATGGGCATCGGAAGACGCGGACAATGTCTCGCCCAACACCTTCAGCGCGATGCCGGCGCTGGGCTCGCCAAACGCCTCATGCAGCAGGTCGCGGGCACGATAGACCACGCCCATGCCCCCACTGCCGAGTATGCGCTCCAGTTGATAACGCCCCGCCAGCAGATTCGGCAAGGCTGCAGCGACGCTCATGGCTGGATCACCACAGCGGTGAGGTCATCCCGCGCCGGCCCGCGCAACACTTCGCTGAACAAGCGCTCCACCACTTGCCAGGGTGCGTCCAGGCTCATGGCGCTGCCAAGTTGACCATGGCTGAGCCCTTGGTAGAGCCCATCGCTGCACAACAAAAACACATCGCCTGGGCGCGTGCGCAGTTCCAGGACCTCCAGGCTCAGCGGTCGGCGCGCGCCAATCGCACGGGTCAAGGCCCTGGCGCTCGGGTGGGCCTGGGCTTGCTCCAGGCTCAGTTGCTGCGTGTCCATCAGTTGCTGTTGCAGCGAATGGTCACGCGACAGTTGATACAGGCGCTGCCCACGCCACAGGTAGCAGCGGCTGTCCCCGGCCCAGATGCAGGCCGCACGGCTGGCTTCAAGCAGCAAGGCGACCACCGTACTGCCAACGATGCCCGGTTGCGCAAGCACCTGGCCCAACTGACTGTCGAGCCCGCGCAGGCAAACCCGGACCGCCTCGATGCGTTGCTCGAAAGAGCCACCCTCAGGCAACGCCGCCAGGCTACTGATCACCCGCTGGCTGGCCACGTCCCCCGACTGGTGGCCGCCCATTCCATCCGCCACCGCCCAACAACCGGCCTGCGGTGCATCGAGAAAAGCGTCCTCGTTGCGCGAGCGCGCCTTGCCTTGCAGGGTACGCCCGGCGCTGCGCCAGGCCGGTCGTTGGCTCACAACTGCTCCGGCAAGCGGAAGGTGCGCCAGGCCGCCATCTGGAACGGGCTGGGATTGCGCTGGCTGGTCAGCAGGTAATTGGCGCGCAGGCCGGCAAGGTCGGCCTTGATGATCTGCGCTTCCCTGCCGCTGGCCGGCTCACTCTGCATCAGATCGAACAGGCGAAACAGCGACCAGTCCCCGTTGTTCTTTTCAATCCCCAGTGGCCGTTGCGCACCGCGCTCCAGCACCAGGCTGCTGCGCCGGTTGTCCGCCTCGCCAGGCCATTGAAAGGCCATCGGCACGATCGGACCATGACGGTATTTTAACTGCTGCTCACCCACCTGCAGGATCGCCCGGCTCACCGCCTGGTCCAGGCTATAGGGCGCCAGGGTGAATCGAACCGCCCACTCCCCCTGCTCCTCGGTGAAAAAACCCTGGCGAATGATCTGGGCCTTGTTGAGTTGTTCCAGCAGTGAACGCGACATCGGCAGGCTGCGCCCATCCACGCTTCGCAAGCGAAAACGCGCACCCTCGACGCTGACGAAAGGCCGCAGGTAGCCCTCATGGAAGCGCGCCATTGCCCCCCGCGGTTTGAAAAACTCCTGGAAATCGCCCAAGGCAACATCACTGCCGGCATGCGCATTGAACGGGTATCGACGCTGGATCGCCTTGGCGTAAAAAGCGTAAACCTCACTGTGGTAACGCTGGTTCACGTGCCGATACGCGTCATCGAGCAGGTGACGCCAGGTCTGGTCAGCAATGCCTTCGACCCAGCCCTTGAGCGGCAACGGCAGGCGCGTAGCGGCATCGCGCAGGTTGCTCAACAGCGGCTGCTGCCCCTCCATGCGTTGCTTGGCCAGTTTGAACGCGGCCTGCTCCGGCGAGCTTTCCCGGTTCAGCGCCGACAGTTGCAGGTGTAATTCATCGAGCAGGCGCAATGCCTGTGTGAGCTTGGCGCCTGGATTTTGCGTTTCATCAAGCAGTTGATGCAAAGGCTCGAAGCGACGCTGTAGCGCGCGCCGGGCGGCATCGGGGACGACCTGCGCGAGCAAGGCGCCAGGCACTGCCACACCTGCTGCGCCCGCCTGCTGGCCGATCGCGTCAAGCCGTTCATGGATCGGCAACAGCTGAGTGTTTTCACGGACCTGCTGCAACAACTGGACCCATGCAGACTGGGCTGATGTGAGGCTTGCAAGCTGGTCGGCCACTTGCCTCAGGTCGTCGCTTTCCTGCAGCCGGATGCGGCTGAGGGCCTGGCTCCAGGCATCGGCATACTCACTGAAGTAGCGCTGCTCCAACGCCAGCATCAAGCTGCGCAAATCCATGGGACTGAGGTCGGTGCCCTCTCCGAGCACCCAGTTGTCCTGGGCGATTGCATTCACCAGTCGGGGGCCCTGCTTCTCGAAATACTGCAGGTATCTCTTGGTGTAGAAGCCGGGGATGGGCGGCTCCAGTGGGGAGAACACCGGACTCTCGGCCAACCGGTAAGGTTCGAGGTTGCTGGCCTGCTCGCGCAATGTCCGGTAGACCACGTCTGCCAGCGACTCACCGCGCAATACCTGGCGCGCCTGGGCCACGAGCGCCTTGTTCACGGGCACTGCGAACGCTTGCTCCAGCAACCGCGCAAAGTGCTCATTCAACCGCGTCTGCACTGACATATCCCCGGCATAACGCGCAGACCACAGGCCAGCCAGATGCTCGGTCAACCAGCGGGTGTCGCGCCGCTCGCGCAGATTGATCATCAGGTACGCGCGCAGGGTCTCCAGCAGTCGTTCACGCTCGCCAAGGCTGTTCTGCAACTGCTCCTCCAGCAGGCGGCTCACCTGCGGCAGCAGTTGCTGAAGCAGGGTTTCTTCATAGGCGTTGGCCAACACCGGCCGACTCACCTGCCCCTGGTACAACCCGGCCCGATCCACCCAGCGCACCTCTGCCAACGGGGCAAACACCCGCGTCGCCGCCAGGCGATTGTCCAGCAGCGCCAGCAATACCAGGGTCTCGTCTGCACCGGGTGGCGTGGGTGGCGCAGGCTTGAGCAGCTCCGGCAGTTGCGCCAGGCGTTGATGGTTGAACGAATAACTGTGCCCCCACAACACCGCCGCAGCGCCGAGGACCAACGCTGCCGTCAACGCCAGCAATCCTTGGCGTCGTCGCAGGCGATGCCGTTCCGGAGCCTGCAGCCCGGCAAGGTCGGCCCCGGCGAAAATCACGCGGTTGAACAGGGCTTGGACAAAATGCGCGCGCACCTCGCTCGTCTTCGCACAAGTCAGGTAGAACCCGTGCAACCCATTGATACGCTGGTAGCGATGAGCGGAAAACGCCGCCTCGACGAACAGGCACAAGCGCTCGCCGAGACGGGCAGCCTGCCGTGGGAAATCGAGAATCAGGCCACGTCGCTCGATGTTTCGCTCCTGGTGCAAACGCGGGATCAACTCCGCCCCAAGGCGTTGCAACAGTGCCTCGAACGCGGCTCTCACCTGGGCGATCTCCACGCCGGCACCGTCGGTCTCCAGGCGCCCGCCGAAGACGTCCTCCGGGCCGTCGCCTTGCAGCACATCAAAGAATTCGGCAAAGCCCGCCAACCGGTCGGCCTGGGTCAACACCAAGTAAACCGGCACATCCACGTGCAAACTTTGCTGGATGTCCTGCAGGCGGCTATGCACATGACGCGCCTGCATTTCCAGATCATGCTCATTGCTGCCCAGCAACGTGTCCACCGACAACGTCACCACCACGCCATTGAGCGGCCGCGCCCTGCGCCGTGCCTTCAGCAGACCCAGCAATGTCAACCATCCGGCCGCATCCACTGAAGGGTCAGGCTGAGTCAGGTAGCGGCCGGCAGTCTCCACCAGCACCGCTTCGTCGGCGAAATACCAATCACAGCAGGAGGTTGCCCCCAGAGCGGCGGGCCCGGTTCGATCAAGCGGACCTTGCAGACCACTGGCGGCCAGCAAGTGAGTCTTGCCGCTGCCCTGTTGCCCGATCAGCAAATACCAGGGCAACTCGCTGCGCCAACGCTCGCTGCGCTCACCGTAGCGGCGGGTGCTTTTCAGTGTCTGCAGCGCCTCCTTGAAGCGTCCGCGCACCTGCTGGCGTTCATTGCTGATCAGCCCTTGGTGCTGATGCTTCGCCTGGTGTTCCGGCTGGTTGAGCCGCGCTGACCGGCGTGCATCCACCAACACCATTGCCAGCCCCCACAGCAGGAACAAGCCACTGATGCTCAGCAGGCGCGCCGTCGCACTGTGCCAGAAACGATAGTCATCGACGGCCAGCAATGGCCCGAAGCACCACACCAGCAGCGCGCCGGCGAACACCAGCAACAGGCTCCAGACCCAGATTTTGCGCAGCACCCTGCCCGCGCCCTTGAAGAATGCGTTCATTCCTTGCTCCCAGCGTTACAAGGGCGTTCGAGCCTGAGCCGACGCCAACAGTTGAAGAGGTTGCAGCACCGTCATGCGTTCCTTGCCCAGTACCCAGGCAAAACCCAGGTACATCGCCAGCACAGCGGCCAACCCTACAGCCACGACCGCAGGGGTAGAGAGCATGCGTATTCGAGAATGGCGGCCCTGCGCTGCACCGGACGGTGCGGCCATCGAGGGACGATCACCCCGCACATGCTTGATCTGTCGGTACAAGGCATCCCTCACCGAATCGAGCTGGGCCCCGCCTCGCTCCATGACACGGTATTTGCCTTCAAAGCCGATCGACAGGCAGAGGTACATCAACTCCAGCAGCGCCACGTGCTTGAAGGGATCACGCGACAGCCGCTCAAGCAGCTGGAAAAATTTCTCGCCGCCAAACGTTTCATTGTGAAAGCGACTCAACAGGCTTATCCGCGGCCACTCACTGCGACTGCCCCACGCCGTGGTGACCACCGCCTCGTCAATCACACTGCACAACACATAACGCGCCGACATCACCTGGCCCGCCTCGCCGCCCTGTTGCAAGGCATGCGCCTCAAACATCGCCACGCCGGATGACAGCCGCTCATTGAGGGCCTGCAGGTTTTCACGCCCGGCGCTGGCCTTGAGCTGTACCACCTGCGACAGCAGTTCCCACGCCGCCGCCAACAACGCATTGGGGCCCATATTGAAGCGCTGGGCCTCCTGCAGGCGGGCGGTGTAGATCATCCGGTCTTCCAGTTGCTCGAAGCGCGGTGGCGAGGGAGCGTCCGTCAACGGCCCCTGCGCCGGTCCGACCCCATCGCGATCAAGCAGCACGGTTTTCTCATCCTGTGCGTATTCACTTTCCCTGTTCATGGCAGTCAGTTCCTAATGGCCCAGAAGTTGAGTTCCAGCTCGGCGAACTCGCCGCTGGCATGGAAGGCAAAACCACCCGATTGCTCCAACTGCGTGATGTCACGGGCACTGAGTTCGAGCATGAAATAGGTCTTGTTGGCGTGAAACGGAATTTGTCGCGGCGCCACCGGCAGTGGCTTGACCTTGATACCGGCGAGATGCAGGTTGACCAGTTCGCGGATGCGCTCCACCGGGCCGATCTTCAGGTGGGCGGGCAGTCGATGGCGCAGCTCTTGCGCATCACACTGCGCGGCGGCTGCCAGGATAAACGTCGCCGTCCCGAGTAACTTGAGATCACTCACCGGGCAGACCAGCACCCCGTACTGGCGCGGTTGCAACACCAGCTCAATGGCATGCTGTTCGAGCACCGACGACAGCACGGCGCGCAAGCCGACCATCAAGCCGCGAAAGCTCGCACCCTGGTCGGCGTGCCGGTAATGCACGTCCCATTGCGCACGCTTGCTATCGGTCGCAAACGTCGATAGCTCGCCGAGTATCGAGAGCAACTCGCGGTACACCGCCTCTGGACGAACCTGGGTCTGGCCCAGGTCGTGACGCACAATCAGTTCGGCGCGATTGATCAGTTGCAGCATCAGAAAGTCGCCGACCTGTGCGCCTGCGGAGGTGCCATTACCCTGGACGCGCGCGGCGATCGCATCGCCACGGCTTGCAAGGAGACTGATCACCTCCTTGACGCACGACGAGACATAGCCGGCCTCCTGGAGATAGATGAACGTCGGGACGAAATCCGTGTCCAGCCGCACCCCGCCTTCGCGGGTCGAGTCCAGCAACTGGGCGACCTGCAGTTTCACGTAGCACGGGTCACTGGCCTGTTCTCCCAGGATCAGGCGCAGGTCCGGGCGTGCACAGTTGATCTGGCAGCGCGAGTCGACGCCGGCGTTGGAATCGCCAATCTCGGTTTCACAGGCCACATAGCGCGCCAGCACATCGATTTGCTCAGGGTTGCGCACTTCAATCTGATTCAAGGTCACCAAGGGCAAGGCCAGGTACACGGCTTGCGGGCCAGCGTCGGCGGGTACCTGCAACACCAGGGGTTGCATCGCGCCGCTCAGCTCGAACAGGCTGCCGTCCGGCAATACACCACTGGCCTGGTTGACCACCACCTTGCCCAGATTGAGGTACTGCAAGTCGACTTCCAGGGTGAGGAACCCCCAGGCATCACCGGCCAGTAACCGAGTGCGGTTGAGCTGCTGATGGTAGTAGCGATCGTTGTGCTGCAAATGCTGGGGCTTGAGCAGCATGCCTTCGCGCCAGATAACGTTATGCACCTGCATCTCAATCCTCCTGCCTGTCGGTGTGCGGGACGGCGAAACGAATACCGGTCTGGTCCAGCACCAGGTCGGCACGCGTCAGGTGCGCAGGCATGACCGGCAACACCAGCCGCCATTGCACCTGGGGCAAGTCGCGATAGGCCGCCAGGATGCCGACGTAACGACTGTTCGGCCCAACGCCAAGCTTGAGCGCCAACCGCTCCCCGGGCCGCAGTGTCAGTTCTTCGCTGCTGACCCAGTCTTTGGGCAGGGACTGTTCGGCCCGGCCATACAGGCTGAAAAAGTCGGCATGCTCGAATGCCACGGGATGCCGCAGCTCGAGCAAATGCACGACCACCGGCGAAGGACGGCCATGAAGATCGGGGTTGACCTCGTCGCTGGCCGTCAACGTCAGGTCCAGCTTGGTCAGGGTCGAAAAAGGCGACACGCTGCTGCAACCGACCAACAGGCCCAGCGCTACTACCATTGATGCAAATCGATACATGAACATCATCCCGGGTACGCCGCGTGCAGGGTGGAGATCAGGCGCACCTGCTCCGTGTAGGCTTTGGAAAAATCAATGCGCAATAGCGGCTCCTCCGGACAGGCCTCATCGCTCAACCGACGGTAGTGGCGTTGGTAAGCGCGCCAGTGCGCGCCATCGGTGAGCAAACGGCGCGGCTTACCCTCGCGTTCGAAACACAGCAGCAGATGGCCTGGCGCAAAGCGCGCGAATGCGCTGCGCACGGCGGTACGGCAAGCCACGACCAGGGCCAGTTGATGCACTTGCAATTCCTGCCACGCCTGGACGACCGACCGCTCGGCCTGGCATTGGCGCGGATCGCCACCACCCAACAGCGACGCGAGGGCCGTCTGGGGATCGCCGCAGTCTTTCAAGGGGTTCTGACGCATCACCGAAGTGCAGCCATCCAGGCCCATCTCGGTGTACAGCTCGTCGCGGGTTCGCAGGCCTTGCTGCAAACCATCGATGGTTTGCCTGAGCAACCCGGCGGCCTTGATCGCCAGGGCTTCGCGCTCGGGAATATCGAGCATATCCACCTGCATGCCCAACGCCTCGCCGAACTGCGCCCAGAAGGTCTCTGTGGTTGCCGGGGCAATCCTGTCGGGTTGTGGCGACTCAATCTCCCTGACCGGCTCAGCCCACTGAGGCACGACCAGGTGGTCATGGTCCACAGCCCGGTGATCCATCGAGTGACCGACCGCGTCTGTGCACGTGTCCAACGCGTCCAGCTCCGGCGCTGATTCGCCACCGCGTTGTTCACGCTCCAGCGCTTGGAGCGGGTCCAACCCTAGGAACGCATCGTCGGGAATGGGTTGCCCCTGGACGCCTGGATGGCGCTGATGTCCGATCAGCCGGGCTCGAATCTGCGTCGCGCCCAGTTGGTACACATCGCCCTCGTTGATCAACCGCGCCTGCCCCTTGCAGAGGCGCTCCACACTGCCGGACACACCGATACCGTTGCTGCTGATATCGGTGAGGAAGTAGCCACCATCACGGTAGCTGACCAGGCCATGGTGACTGGAAATCAACCGCGCGGTGTCCGGAATGATCCAGTCACACGCCTTGCCTCGACCGATCACGCCGCCGATGCCGTCAAACGTTTTGCGCGCCGGCAACTCACCCCTCGCGGCTTCACACACTTCAAGCACTAATTGCATTGCAGGACCTCCCTGTTCAATGGCCGCGACGGGCCGCCTGGGGATCACCCAACGGACGATAGTCAGCATCATCAAAGACATAATTGGCGTTGCAGCCACCCAGCAAACACAACACAAGCACCACGGCTTGCCACGGACGAAAAGGCATCAGGTTCCTCCCAGGGAAATCAGGTATGCGCACGCACTCATTCAGCCCTCCTCGCGGGCATCGCCCATGGGAATCTTCAGGCGGGCCAGCCGATAGAGCAGCGTGCGGCGCGCGACGCCCAGCTCGCGAGCGGTACGCGTGCGATTGCCACGGTTCTTGTGCAGGCAGTCGATCAGGAATACGCGCTCCACCCTCTCCAGGCGTTGGCGCAACGTGGTGTCGACGGGTTCATCGGTGGGAACCGCTGACAAGGACAGGTGCTCCGGCAGGATCACGCCGTCGTCACAGAGCAGCACCGCGCGCTCCACCAGGCACTTGAGTTCGCGCACATTGCCGGGAAAACCATGCCTGGAGAGCTGATCCAGCGCAGCACTCGACCACTCCACGGGCGCGCGCCCCAGGGCAGTGCAGGCCTGTTGCGTGAAATCACGCGCCAGCAGCAGTACATCCCCATCGCGTTCACGCAGGGCCGGCAGTTCAATCGGAAATTGCGCCAGCCGGTAGTACAGGTCTTCGCGAAAGGTCCCTTGTGCGACCATCGCAGCGAGGTCTCGATGGGTCGCGGCAATGATGCGTACATCGACTTTATGCGCCGCTGTGGACCCCAATGGGCGAATTTCACCTTCCTGCAATACCCGCAACAGTTTGGCCTGCAGCGACAGCGGCATATCGCCGATCTCGTCCAGGAGCAAAGTGCCACCGTGCGCCGTATCAAACAGCCCTGCGTGGTTGCGTTCGGCGCCTGTGAAGGCGCCCTTGCGGTAACCGAACAGTTCGCTTTCCAGCAGGCCTTCCGGAACGGCCGCGCAGTTTTGCACCACAAAAGCCTTGCTGCTGCGCGGCCCCGCGGCATGGATGGCGCGTGCCACCACCTCTTTGCCGGTACCGGTTTCGCCGCGCAGCAGCACCGTGTATGGGGTCCCCATCACCTTGGCGATCAGTCGACAGGTGGCATCCATGGCCGTGCTGTTGCCGATCAAGCCCAACGCCGCGCGAGGAACGGGCGCACAGTCCTGCGGCTGCGCGACACTTTGCGCAGTGCGCATCCGTCGCAGCAACGCCAGTTGCATCAAGGCGAAGCTCGCCAGATGGCCGAGGGAAACGCTGTAGTCCTGCAACGGTTTCGAGTGGTGGCTCGCACACAGCAATACGCCCGCGAGGGTCTTCTGCCGGTTGAACAGCGGCACGCACAACAATGAATGCCAAGGCGTCGCCATCGCGGGCAAGAACCCGGTGTCGTAGACGCTGGTCGGCAGGTCATCAATGCAAAGGCCCTTTCGCTGACTGAGCACATGCTGCAGCACTTGCTCACCCTGGGAGTCCGCGTTTAAAACCGGCCCGGCGGCCGGCAGTCCCGCAGGCAAATGCTCGGCAATCAGCCGCAGTCCGCCGGTTGTCTCGTTGCGCCAATACAATTGGCTGAGTTCGCACTGACTCAGTTGCGCGGCCGCCTCGACACACAGACCCGCCAACGTCGTCTCGTCGCCATCGATGCCCAGGCGCGCGAACCACGCCAGCAGCGCCTCGGCGTAGGCCACGGGATGGGTCAGCGGGTTCAAGCGGTCATCCCTCATTGGCTGAACTCGCAGCTGGGCTCGTCACGGCTGCCCAGGCCGGCATGCACCCGCGACAGGGGCTCGCCACTGGCCATGGCCTCCAGCAACCGATCCACCACCTGTGGCAGCAAGTGGATCTCGATCCATTGATCGATATACCGGGCACCGCTGTCACCATGGGTACACCGCTCAGCCATGTGCGCCACCAGCTCAGGCGTGTAGCTGAAGGCGAGCTTGCGCAGTTGCAGCCTTTGCCCGAGGCGCTCCAACTTGAGCCGGGCCATTTCATGCAGCAGCTCACCGGTGAGCGGGTAGTACGGCACCACCCGCATCCGCGCCAGCAGTGCAGGCTTGAAGTGGGCACGCAGCAGCGGTTCAAGCGCGTCTTGCAGCACCTGCACATCCGGGCGCCGGCCACCCGCGCACAAGTCGCCGACGGCCTCACTGCCGAGGTTGGAGGTCATCAGGAACAACGTGTTGCGAAAATCCACCTCCCGCCCTTCGCCGTCATTGGCCAGCCCCTTGTCGAAAATCTGATAGAACAGGTTCAACACGTCCGGGTCGGCTTTCTCCACCTCATCGAGCAGCACCACTGAATACGGACGTTGGCGTACGGCTTGCGTGAGCACCCCGCCCTCGCCATAGCCGATATAGCCAGGTGGTGCGCCAATCAGCCGCGACAGCGCATGTTTTTCCTGATACTCGGTCATGTTGAGGGTGGTGACGAAACGCTCGCCGCCGTACAGCAGGTCACCAAGGGCCAGGGCCGTCTCGGTCTTGCCCACGCCACTCGGGCCCACCAGCAGGAACACCCCGACGGGTGCGTCGACCTTGTTGAGCCCGGCGGCCACCGCGCGCAGGTTGCGATCAAGGGCCTGTACGGCTTGCTCCTGGCCAAGGAGGCGCGAACGCAGCGCGTCGGCAAACCCCATAACCCGCTCATTGGTCTCAAGGGCCAGCTGTTCAACGGGGATGCCGGTCCAGGCGCTGATGACCTGCGCGACCAGGCGCGGGCACACGTGTTGCGCAGACGCTTGCCGCTCCAGCCACTGTTGCTCCAGCGGCTGCCGCTCGCATTCCACTGCCGCCATGCGCAGGTTCAACCCCTGCCAGGCCTGTTCATCGACGACAAGCCCGGTGTCCCTGTCACGGCTCAACGCCTGGTGCTGCAGCGCACCTGCCGCCTGTTCGGCATACAGGCGTTGCAACACTTCGGGCGCGCTGTCCCGGCTGGTGCGCAAGCGTGCACAGGCGGTGTCCAGCACATCCACCGCCTTGTCCGGCAACTGACGCCCTGCCAGGTAACGGGCGCTCAACTGTGCAGCCGCAACGACGGCATCGTCACGAACGTAGACCCCATGGCTGCGCTCATACACCGGCACCAATCCGCGCAGGATCGAAATCGCCTGGTCGACACTCGGCTCACCGATGAGCACCGGCTGAAAACGCCGTGCCAGCGCAGGATCCTTTTCAAAGTACTGTTTGTATTCCCTCCACGTGGTCGCGGCGATGGTGCGCAACTCGCCACGCGCCAGGGCCGGCTTGAGCAGGTTGGCCGCGTCCGAGGACCCGGCCTGGGCGCCCGCCCCGACCAACGTATGAGCCTCGTCGATAAACAGGATCACCGGTTGCGCCGACGCGTTGATCTCATCGATCACACCCTTGAGGCGCCGTTCGAACTCACCCTTGATACTGGCACCGGCCTGGAGCAAGCCCAGGTCCAGCGTCAGCACTCGTACACCCTTGAGAGGTTCGGGCACCTGCGAGCTGACCACACGCAAGGCGAGGCCTTCGACAACTGCGGTTTTCCCCACCCCGGCTTCGCCGACAAGAATCGGGTTGTTCTTGCGCCGGCGCACAAGGATGTCGATCAGTTGCCGGATCTCGGCATCGCGACACAACACCGGGTCGATACGCCCGTCCTGGGCCTGCCGCGTCAAGTCGTGGGTAAAGCGTTCCAGCAAGGATTCGCCATTCGGTGCGCAGGGACGCCGAGGTGCCTGGGCCATCAGAAAATCCTGCACACGCCGCGTGTCCAATCGGCTCATCACCGCCTGATAGCCACTGCCCGCGTGCTCCAACGGATGGCGCAACAGCGCCAGCAACAAGGCGCCATGATCAACTTCGGTGTGTTTGAGCTCCAGGTGGGCAACCATCCAGGCTTGTTGCAGCCATTGCACCAGCGCCAGGGCAAATACCGGGTTGCGTGACGCGCTCGACTCGCCCTTGGGTTGCAAGGTGGCTCGCAGCTCGCCGGCGTCGATCCCTGCATCCGCCAACGCTTGCATCAGAAGGCCTTCGTGATCGTCCAGCAAGGCCAACAGCAAGTCTTCCACCAGCACTTGCGTGCCGCCGCGAGCCACACAACGCTCGGCTGAACGGGCAAGGTCCTGGCGGGCTTGGGCGTTCAACGTCTGGATCAGGTGTTGCAGGTCCACATTCATCATGATGATTCATCCCTAATTAGCGTTGCTGGCCACAATGACCACACCGTCAGCGCATTCATGCGTCAGCCAGCTGGTCCAACCGAGGTGGCAAACGTTCTGTTCGCCCAGGTGCAATGGCCTTATCGATTCCTTGGCCAGCACCAGGCGCAGGTCATATTCCAGAGGGTCCCGTGCGGTCAGTCGCACCAATGAACACAACAATGGATAGTCCGTGCCCGTGGGTAAAAACCCGTGAAAGCGCTGCCAGTCGAGACCTTGCACGTGCACCCTGAACTTGCCGCTGCGATCGGCAACCCGACTTCCCAGCACTTGGTCCACACCCAGCACACTGTTGGCAGTACCCAGGCGATTTCGCTGTGAATCGGCAATCACCACCGTGCGTTCAACCCATTGCTCGATGTGCACGCGACGGTGCTTGAAGTAGTAGCGCAGCACCGTTTCGATCAAGGCTGCCGAATGCGCGCGCAGGCTGAGCAAGCCCAGGTAGGGCAGCAGCCGCTTGCAGTTCAATGGCACAGCGTTGCGGATCTGCGGCCCCCGCAAGCCGATCAAGGCAAACATCTGCTCGGAAAAAGCATCTCGCGCCCCCGCCTGGAAACACGCCCGATAGCGATATTTGCGCCAGATAGGCAGCATCAGCCGCTGCAGGCGATGGTGAAACAGGTCGAGAAACTCGCGCGTCGTGTTGCCGCCTACGCCATCGGCAAACGCCTGCTCGCCATAAAACGCAGGCAGTGGCGAACCGGCACCGCACAGGCCCAGCACGTTAAGGCGCAGCCGCGCTCGCAACAGGCCGCGCTCAACGAAAAACTCCACCCGGTCAATATCGTGACCGGGAAACCCCAGGCCCGGGTTGGCCTGAAACTCCAACTGGTCATACAGCGCGTCGTCATCCAAGGTCGGATGGGCAACACGCAGACGCTTGATCACCTGCAGAACCGCCTGGAACAGCGAGTACTCACGGATGACGCAGGACAGCGCCGTCAAAGCAGGGATTGCTGGCCCATCCGGGGTGGCCATAGATACACGTCTCCTTGTGTGCTGATGACTCGTAGTTCGTGGAAGGCATTCAGGCTGGCGTAGAGTGCGAAGAACTCATTGAGTACCGACGCGAACACAAACACTTCGCCCTGGCCGAGAAAGCCTTGCGGATCGATCGTCAGGTCGATGCGTAGCCCTCGAAACGGCAGGCCACGCTGCAATCGGTCGACGGCCACATGCCTGACGGAGTGCAATGCGCCCAGCCGTCTCTCGCTGACCTTCTGCGCTTGCCGGTCGTGGTAGCGCGGCAAGTCATAGGTTTCGAGGATGACCCTCAGGGCATTGATGTCGCTCAGTGACAGGTAGTTGAGCGACAGGTTGCTGATAAGCCGCCAGAGAAAGTCCTGGTCCAGGGGCGGTGAGAAACTCGCCGTCGGTGCACTGATATTCCGAAACGACAACCCTTGTGGTGTCTGCTCGCATGGCTGGTTGATCATCCCGATCTGAAGCAACCTGGGCAGGTTGTGGTTGGTACAGGTCAACTCGATAGACAGCGTTTCCTGATCGTGCTCCGGCGCCCTGTCGAACCCCAGCCAGGTATCGAGCCCGGCGTGCTGTGCGGATGGGCGTTGGCGGATGCTGTAGCTGGGTGACGCCTTGGATGCCTCGGTCGCGCCGTCATGCTCGAAGGACTCGAACGGTACGTAGGTCCGATACCCCTGCCCGCCGGGCTGCCAACCGGTGATGCTGTCCACGGAAAACACACAGGCGTGTTCGCGCGAATATTCCCCCGGAATCAGCAGGTACTCGTCCTGTTTGCCGTCCAGGCGGATGGGCACCGCGTCATGCTTGAACAGGTTGACGATTGGCGTGCAGTACAGCTTCACATTCTCCAACGTGGGGTGCCGGGGCCCATGGCACGGATTGCGCAGCTCGAAACGCATCACCACCCCACGCACCTGTCTGAGCTGCTCTGGCGACAAGCTGCGCAGCGCATTCAGCCCACCGACGTCGACAAACAGGTATTTGTCAGGAAAGGCGAAGTACTCCTGCAAATGGCGATACCCGCGGAAGGTATTCATCGGGTAGGGAATCAACGCGTGCTCCTCGTTGAATCCCACCGGGCTCACCTGGTCGGCACCGAGCCGCAGCGCGAGCGCCTGGCCATCAACGCCGCAGACCGGCAAGCCATCGTGGCCGAAGGGCAACACCTCGATACCTTCGAGATGGCGCAACAGGTCCAGGTACAACCCTTGGCCGAGATAGCGATCGCCGGCCAGGTGCAGGCGCAATTGATCGAAGGTCCACTCACTGAAATTGCCTTCGGCACTCATCTCCAGGCGCAGGCTTAACCGGCCCTGCTGGCCCTGTAGGCTGTAGTCCACAGCGCTCAGTTGCAGCGGCAGGACCTGTGTGGCGTAACAGGTACGGAAGCGACAGCGCTCGCCGTTGATGGCCGCACTTTCCACCGGTGTATCCCGCGCAACACTCACACCCGGCCCCGCATGCTTCAACGGATCAAACTGCAGGATGCTGAAAGCAGGCATCGGCCGCATGTAGTTGGGCCACAACAAGTGCATGAGGGAATGGGTCAGCTCCGGCAACTCGTCGTCCAGTTTCTGCCGCAGGCGCCCCGTGAGAAACGCAAAGCCCTCCAGCAACCGCTCGACATCCGGATCCTGGCCGGGCTCGGCAAGAAACGGTGCGAGCGCCGGATTGCGTTCGGAGAAACGTCGCCCCAGTTGACGCAGCGCACTGAGCTCGCTCTGGTAATAGCGATTAAAGGACATCCGGCAAGACCTCGACCTGCCCGGCATCACGCAGCCGCGCGGTAAAAACCACCGGTTGCTTGCCCCCAGGGCCCGTCATCACCGCCTCAATGACAAATGCGAGTGCCAACGGGTCGTGATCCCGTGGCAGCGCGATGACCCGCACCTCCTTTAACCGCGGCTCATAAGCACGGATAAACCGCTCGATCAGCAGGCGCGACTGGCTCAATGACTCATGCAAGCTCTGGTTCATATCATTGAGGTCGGGCAACCCATAGTCCGCCAGTGTCAGAACGCTGCCCGCGCGGATGCTGAGCATTTTCCCCAGGTGGGCTGCTACAGACGTCACGCCGCAAACGGGCGCAGTTTCCGGGCGATCAAGGCGTTCGAACAGGCTTCGGTTGTGGGTCATCCCCTGCCCCCTGCTCATGCTTTATCGAGCTTGCCAACAAGCGACAGGGTGAAATCCGCCCCCATGTACTTGAAGTGCGGTCGCACGCTGAGGTTCACGCGATACCAGCCAGGCTCACCGTCGACGTCACTGACAACGATGCGTGCCGCCCGCAATGGACGTCGTCCACGCACTTCGGCACTGGGGTTTTCCTGGTCGGCGACGTACTGGCGAATCCACTTGTTGAGCTCCAGTTCCAGGTCGGTGCGCTCCTTCCACGAACCCAGTTGCTCACGCTGCAAGACCTTCAGGTAATGGGCCAGGCGGTTGACCACCATCATGTAGGGCAGTTGGGTACCCAGGCGATAATTCAGTTCGGCGTCCTTGCCCTCGGCGCTGATACCGAACTGCTTGGGTTTCTGCACCGAGCTGGCGGAGAAGAACGCGGCGTTGTCGCTGCCCTTGCGCATCGTCAGGGCAATGAAGCCCTCTTGCGCCAGCTCGTATTCACGCCGGTCAGACACCAATACTTCGGTGGGAATCTTGGTTTCGATTTCACCCATGCTGTGGAAGTGATGCAACGGCAAGTCTTCCACGGCCCCTCCGCTTTGCGGCCCGATGATATTCGGGCACCAGCGAAAGCGCGCGAAGCTGTCGGTCAACCGGGTGGCGAAGGCATAGGCCGTATTGCCCCACAGATAGTGCTCGTGGCTGTTCACCACATTTTCCTGGTACCCGAAGGTCTTGACCGGGCATTCAAGGGGATCGTAAGGCGTACGCAGCAGAAAGCGCGGCACCGTCAACCCGATGTAGCGCGAGTCTTCGCTCTGGCGAAAACTTTGCCATTTGGCAAACTGCGGACCTTCGAAATGGTCTTTGAGATCCTTGAGGTCGGGCAGGCCGGTGAAGCTTTCCAGGCCAAAAAAGCCCGGCCCGGCGGCAGCGATAAAAGGCGCGTGGGCCATGCAGGCCACACTGGAAGCGTATTGCATCAGCTTCACGTCGGGCGCACTGGGGGAAAGAAAGTAGTTGGCGATCACCGCGCCCACCGGTTGACCACCAAACTGGCCGTATTCAGCGCTGTAGATATGCTTGTACAACCCCGACTGGGTGACTTCCGGTGAGTCTTCGAAATCATCCAGCAGGTCCTGCCGCGAGACGTTCAGCAGTTCGATCTTGATGTTTTCACGGAAGTCGGTGCGCTCGACCAGTAACTGCAAGCCACGCCAGGCGGCTTCCAGCGCCTGAAAATCCGGGTGGTGCAGGATCTCGTCCATTTGCTGGCTGAGCTTCGTGTCGATCTCGGCGATCATGCGGTCGACCAAACGTTTCTTGACCGGCTCGCCGCTGTTCTGCGGCTTGATCAGTTCTTCGATAAACGCCGAGACGCCCCGCTTGGCAATCCCGTACGCTTCGTCGTCGGCGCCGAGCAAAGTCTGGGCAATGATGTTGTCGAGGATGCTGTATTCATCCACGGCGTGTGCAGGCGTCGCGTTCTGTTGGGTGGTCATGCTGTCAGTGTCCTTTTAACTGAGAATGTCAGGCGGTAGGGCTGTTCAGCCCTAGCTCTGCCAATACCCTTGCGCGGGAAACGTCATCGGCCAGGGCCTGCTCGATGGCTTTGCGAAAGCTGGGTGTATTGCCCAGCGGTCCCTTGAGCGCCATGAGTGCCTCACGCAACGCCATCAACTTGTGCAGCTGGGGAATCTGCTCCACCAGGTTCGCAGGGTTGAAATCCTTCATGGTGTTGATACGCACCTGGATGGCCAACTCGGCGGCGTCGTCGCCTTCCTGAAGCCGGTTGGGAACATTCAGCGTCAGGCTCAGTGCCTGCTTGGCCAGCACCTCGTCGAGCGTGTTCTTGTCGAGTGCGACGGGCTTGCGGTCTTCAAGCTTGCGCAGGTCTTCACGCTGGGTGAAATCACCGAGGACCAGCAGCTTGAGCGGCAGCTCAACCTCTTCCTGCGCCCCACCGATAGCTGGCTTGAAGGTAATATTGATACGTTCCTTGGGTGCTACCGAACCGTCTTTGGCCATGGTGCTGCTCCGTTTTCAAGTGGCTCGAAAGCCTATTCAAGTACCGCTTCAAGATCGAAGAGGCACAGCCTGCGATGGGTGTCTTCCTTGCGCTCGCGCACGGCGTGGTTTTGTGGCATCAGGTCGCAGCAGCGGTGCAGCAGCTGGGCCACCTGCAGTGCCAACTGCGGCTCCCAGCGCTCAAGCGCCGACCGTTGCAACTCGTGATCGAGGTATTCGAGCTGGATCTTTGCCAGCTCATGCTTGCCCGCGTGTACACACACGCGAGCCTGTGCGAGACGCCAATGAAACCGGGCACGATCACTGTGGGCGCCGTGCATGCCCTGCTTGAACACAGGTATGACACTCTTGAGCCCGTCCTTGCGCAGCCTGGGCACCGCCTCCTGCAAGGCCTTCTCCCAAGGTTCGGCATCGACATCGGCCGCGACTGCCGGTGACTCAGGCCTGCGCAGGTGACGGGTTACCTGCAGTGCGATCCAATCGCGGGTTGCCGTGTCGGCGAACGGTGTGCCGTCGTGAAAGCGATACTCGGGCAGGTTGGGCAAGCGTTGCAGCAACAAGGCAAAAGACACTTCCAGCTCGGTCATGGCCTGATCCGCCTGCAGCGCCTCCAGGCATTGCCAGAGCCTATGCAGCCCGTCGAACCAGAACATGGCACCGGCGAGGCTGGCCTCAAGTTCGAGCATCAGGTCGGCGTGATGCCCTTGGGCAAAACGCTCCTGGAATCGTGTGAGTTTGTCGGGGGCCAGTCCGCGCAATGAGGTGACGTGCTGGTTGTCGGCGTCCGGATAACTGACCAGCGCCAGCCATGCCAAGGTTCGATTCAGGCGTAATGCCCGCAGGTCGGTGGCGCTCTGTCGCAACCACCAGGCACACAAGGGACGAGCTTGCTCCTGCAAGGTGCGCAACACTCTGTGCGCTTGTTTTTCGTTCTCCACCACCGCTTCGGGCTTCAGCAGTTGAGTGGTGGCCTGCTTGACCTGCGCAATCGCACCGCTCAACCCGGCAGGCGGCGGCTCATCGTGTGCAACGCGTTCCAATCGCTGCGTCAGTTGTCGGCGAATCGGCAGCAACAGCGGCGCGTCATCTCCCAGGTGTTCGGTCCACAGTTCATCGAGCCGCACCAATTGTTCGAGTACGCAGTGAAACAACGGCTGCTGGCTCTGTACCGATACACTCTGCGCAAACAACGGCTCAAGCCGTAATACCAACCAACGCAGCGCCGCGCTCCGGGTGCGCAGCTTTGCGGGATACAGCGCCGCCCAGTGCTGCTCGCAGAGATAACGCAACAACCCGAGGCCGGCCAGCAACCCGGGGAAGGAGTCACGCTGATGCAATGCCCAGGTCAACCAGACGCCTACGCGCAGATCCTTGGACTGGCGACACAACAGCGACTCACTGATTTCGAGGACCTTGTGCCAATCGGGCTGGCCGCTGCCGTGCAGCGATTGCGCCTTCTCCAACTCGGTCTCGAGCGCGTCATACTCATTCGAAAAGCGCATGTCGCTGCCAGCAAAACTTGTTTGCGAGCACGGCATTTTTGCGACTTCAAGATAATGATCACACAACTTGTCCGAATAAGACATTGAGCACCGCGCACAACTACCAAAGACAGAAAAGGCCAACTAAGCACATTAAATTCGTGCATCAGAATGCCACTTGACCTTCGCTCGATTCGCAACGAAGTTCGCAAACCTTAGCCACGCATTGAACATCCAGCAAGCGAGGGAAGTGCACTTAAGGAATTTCCTACAACCCTTGTAAATTGAGGCATGCGCAGCAGATTGCACAGGTAAACAAGCATCCAAGCCGGAACTTCCGCCCCTACCCAAATGCAGCTTATACAAAGCCTATGAGCAACTAATTGCGCACTTCTGCGCAACACACCTCACTTAAAACCGCTTTAAAAAACCCCTACTGACTCAATAGTTCGATCAAGAACCTGCCAGACCATTACTTTCATTGGCCCTCGCACTTTCCGGCACGCTTCTTGTTAAGGGTATGTCTCCGACCGGCGCACTTGCCCGTTGGAACTACCTCATCAATCAGGCAAGGAAACCGTCATGCCAACACCCGCGTATCTTTCCATCACCGGCGTCAAGCAAGGTTTGATAACGGCAGGTACATTCACCCAGGACTCGGTAGGCAATATTTATCAGGAAGGCCACGAGGACCAGATTCTGGTGCAGGCCTTTTCCCATCAGGTGATCATTCCCCGTGATCCGCAGTCCGGCCAGCCAACGGGCCAGAGGGTCCACAAGCCCCTGATGATCAGCAAGGTGTTCGATAAGTCCTCGCCACTGCTGTTCAGCGCGTTGACCAGCGGCGAGGAGGTCAAGTGCCGGCTGGAATGGCTGCGCACGTCCTCGGCCGGC
Source organism: Pseudomonas sp. PS01298 (assembly GCF_029959745.1). Lineage (NCBI taxonomy): Bacteria > Pseudomonadati > Pseudomonadota > Gammaproteobacteria > Pseudomonadales > Pseudomonadaceae > Pseudomonas > Pseudomonas sp. PS01298. Next base: position 47,743 of record NZ_JASCPP010000022.1, read on the forward strand.
ACCCAGGAGCATTACTTCACCATCGAACTTGAAGGCGCGACGATCGTCGATATCCAGTCACGCATGCCCAATTGCCAGGACCCGGACAATGCCCACTTCACTCATCTTGAGGAGGTGTACTTCACCTATCGCAAGATCGTCTGGACGCACGAAGTCTCTGGCACGTCCGGGTCGGATGACTGGCGCAGCCCGGTAGCGGGCTGAGGCAACTCGTGCCGCAATGGCAGCCAGGGACGGCGCCGTTGCGGCCAGGTGGCTAGACCATGGCCAACGGGTGCTTGCGCTTGGGGGCGCCGAACACGCGGTCGATGGCGTCAAGGTCATGCTCGTCCAGCACCAGCTTGGCCGCAGCGGCGTTGAGCCGTACGTGCTCAGGGGTGACCGCCTTGGGGATGGCGATCACGCCGTCCTGGCGCAACACCCAGGCCAGGGCGACCTGGGCGGGTGAGACCTGATGACGGCGCGCAATCTGCTTGAGGGTCGTGCTGGACAACAACGCTCCGCCTTGGGCAATCGGACAGTACGCCATCAACGGCAAGTGATGTTGTTGCCACCACGGCAGCAGGTCGAATTCGATACCACGCTCTTCGATGTTGTAGAGCACCTGGTTGGTCGCGCAGGCCGGGGATGCAAGTTCCTGCAGGTCGGCCACGTCGAAATTGGAGACACCCCAGCGGCCGATCTTGCCCGCCTCGCGCAAACGTTCGAAGGCCTCGACGGTTTCTTCAAGCGGGTACTGGCCACGCCAGTGCAACAGATACAGATCGATATAGTCGGTACCCAGGCGCGCGAGACTGGCTTCGCACGCACGCGGGATACCCTTCTGGCTGGCATTGTGCGGGTAGACCTTGCTCACCAGGAACACCTGGTCACGCCGGCCGCGGATGGCCTCGCCGACCACCGTTTCGGCGCCGCCCTCGCCGTACATTTCGGCGGTATCGATCAGGGTCAGGCCCTCGTCGATACCCAGTTGCAACGCCGCGACTTCAGCGCGGTGCTGGTCTGGATCCTCGCCCATGCGCCAGGTGCCCTGGCCGACGACAGGGACGGGAACGCCCGCCAGATCAATGGTACGCATGACAATCTCCTGATGAGTGTGCGGATTAACAGTGTGGCATTGGCCGGACAAAAGGGTTCAATCGAAGTATGGTTGCGCTCTGCCAAGTCGCCAGGAAGGACCTGCAATGCTGTTTGTCGTGATGCTCGGGGGCAAGCACCCCAGGGCGAAAATTGAAGTGCATGATGTGGTGTTCGCTGCGGCGGATACGCTGGAAGCTACCTACCCGCAACTGCGCGACGGCTGGTTCGGCAGCCCCAAGGGCGTGCATATCGATTCGTGGATGGCAGTGGATGGCGTCGACGGCTGGAAGGTCGAACTCAGCCACCTGGCCCCCGAGGCGGGAGCGCATCACCTGTATTTCATCAACCTCGGCGGTTATGAAGCCAACAGCTTCGGCGAGGCCCATCATTACCTGCTGGTAGTCGCGCGCAACAAACAGGACGCCACCCGCCAGGGCAAGCAGCAGATGCTGCGCCATTGGTCCCAGGCCCACACCGACGGCGTGCTGGATATCGACGACTGCCTGCCCATCGACCTCGTGGACGGCCGCTACCTGCACCTGGTGCAGGGCCCGCACCGGCCGATCATCCAGCGCAACGACTATATCGTCCTGCCCTGAATCCGGCGCCCTACCCGAACGGGGTATGGCGCCCTGCCCGCTACCTGCCTGACAGTGCCATCAGTCCCTTCGCCTGATAACAGCACAACACAAGGTGGGTCCCCATGCATAAAGCCTTTATCGCCGTGTTCAGCGCCGTATTGCTGGCCTTGCCGGCCCTGAGCCAGGCCGCAGACGCCCCGGATAACACCCTGCGTATCTACAACTGGGCGGATTATATCGGCGAGACCACCCTGGCCGACTTCGAGAAGGCCACGGGGATCAAGGTGATCTACGACACCTACGATTCCTACGAGACCGTGCAGGGCAAGTTGCTCTCCGGACGTTCCGGTTATGACCTGGCCTTGCTCAACGCCTCGCTGGTGCCGCTGCTGATCCAGGGCAAGGTGTTCCAGCCACTGGACAAAACGCAACTGCCGGACTGGAAAAACCTCGACCCGTTGGTACTCAAGCACCTGGAAGCCCATGACCCGGGTGTCACCTATTCCGCGCCGTATACCTGGGGCAGCAATGGCGTGACCTATAACGTCGACATGATCAAGGCGCGCATGCCGGATGCGCCCATCGGTTCGCTGGCGATGATTTTCGATCCGAAGATCGTGTCGCGATTTGCCGACTGCGGCATCACCTTCATGGATTCGCCCACTGACATGATCCCGCTGGCCCTGACCTATCTGCACCTGGACCCGAACAGTGTCGCGCCCAAAGACCTCAAGGCGGCCCAGGCGGTGTTGATGGCCGTGCGACCGTACATTCGCAAATTCGACTCCAGCGGTTTCATCAACGGTCTGGCCAACGGCGATCTGTGCCTGGCCACCACCTGGTCCGGCGATTACGCCACCTCCCAGGCGCGCGCGACGGAGGCCGGGGCGAAGATCAACCTGGACTACTTCATTCCCCAGGAAGGCTCGCTGATCTGGTTCGATAACTTCTATATCCCGGCGGATGCGCCGCATGTCGCCAATGCCCACAAATTCATCGAATTCCTCCTGCAGCCCGCGACCATGGCCGGCGTGAGCAACACCATCCATTACGCCAACAGCAACCTGGCATCCAAGCCGCTGGTGAATGCCGATATCCGCGACAACCCGGCGATCTACCCCGACGCCGCGACCCTGCAGCGTCTGTTCACGCAAAAAAGCCAGCCACCGGCCGCCGTGCGCCTGATCACCCGTACCTGGAATGCCGTGAAGACCGGCAAGTGAAAACCAGCCATTGAAGGTAAATGCCATGACTCTGCCAAATCCTGCTTTCTTCGCCCAGTTCGACAATGCCAAGCTGGACGCCGCCGACAAAGCTCACTACATGCACGGTTTCCATATGTTCGACGAGCACCGTGAACAGGGCTCGCTGAATATTGCCGCCGGCGACGGGGCCTACATCTACGACACCCAGGGCAATCGCTACCTGGATGCGGTCGGCGGCATGTGGTGTACGAATATCGGCCTGGGCCGCGAGGAAATGGCCGAGGCCATCGCCAATCAGGTGCGTCAGCTGGCTTATTCCAACCCGTTCTGCGACATGGCCAATGTCACCGCCATCGAGCTGTGCGCCAAGCTTGCCAGCCTGGCGCCCGGCGACCTCGACCATGTGTTTCTGACCACCGGCGGTTCAACGGCGGTGGACACCGCCTACCGGCTGGTGCAGTTCTACCAGAACAGCCGTGGCAAGCCGGCCAAGAAACACATCATTTCGCGCTTCAGCGCATACCACGGCAGCACGTTCCTGACCATGTCGATCGGCAACAAGGCCGCCGACCGCGCGCCGGAATTCGATTTCATGAGCGACCTGTTCCACCACATCGCCTGCCCCAATTACTACCGGGCGCCACAGGGGATGAGCGAGGCGGAGTTTCTCGACAGCCTGGTCAACGAGTTCGAAGACAAGATCCTTACCCTGGGCGCGGACAACGTCGCAGCGTTCTTTGCCGAGCCGATCATGGGGTCGGGTGGCGTGATCATTCCACCCAAGGGCTACCACCGGCGCATGTGGGAAATCTGTCAGCGCTACGACTTGCTGTACGTGGCCGATGAGGTGGTGACGTCCTTCGGACGCCTCGGTGCGTTTTTTGCCTCCGAGGACGTGTTTGGCATGCAGCCGGACATCATCACCACCGCCAAGGGCCTGACCTCCGGCTACCTGCCATTGGGCGCGTGCATTTTCTCCGAGCGCATCTGGCAGGTGATCGGCGAGCCGGGCAAGGGCCGTTGCTTTACCCACGGTTTCACCTACAGCGGCCACCCGGTCAGTTGCGTGGCGGCGCTGAAGAATATCGAGATCATCGAGCGCGAAAACCTGCTGGCACATGTGGAAGATGTCGGGGTGTACCTGGAGCAACGCCTGCAAACCCTGGTCGATTTGCCACTGGTGGGCGATATCCGCTGCCAGCGCCTGATGGCCTGCATCGAGTTTGTCGCCGACAAGCGCACCAAGGCGCTGCTGCCGGACGCGGTCAATATCGGCGAAAAAATCCATCTTCGCGCCCAGGCCAAGGGCTTGCTGGTACGCCCCATCGGTCACTTGAATGTGATGTCACCGCCACTGATCATCACCCATGCCCAGGTCGACGAGGTGGTCGAGACCCTGCGCCAATGCATCCTCGACACCGCCGCCGAACTGCGCCAGACGGGCGAGTACCAGGGCCAATGAACCTCAACGCCGAGCCTGTCTCGGCGTTTTTGCCTGGGGGTTGGCCTGCGGTAGACTGGCCAGCATGACGACAGCTCCCGACCCGACCCTGCAGCAACTGGAAGCCTGGCACCGCGCCCTGGCCCAGGCACTGATCCATGTGGACGAGGCGTGCTTCCTCGAACACCTGGCCAGCGCGCTGTGTGTGCTCACGCCCATCGAATCGATGATGATCAGCCTGGAGCGCCAGGGCCTGGCCCCGCATCTGCTCTATCAGCAGGGTATTCCCCGCGCCTATCAGGACGAAATCATCCACCGCTACTTCTCGCGCGGCTACCTGCTGGACCCGTTCTGCCTGGCAGTCGACAAGGGCCTGGCCGAGGGCTTCTATCACTTGGCCCAGATCGCCCCGGACGATTTTTTCAACAGCGAGTACTACAAGACCTACTACCTGCGCAGCGGCGGTGCCCAGGAGAGTTACTACATTGTCGACCTGGGGCCACAGAGCAAGATCTCGCTGTGCATGTTCCAGGGCCTCAGCGCCGGGCAGTTCAGCGACGCGCAACTGGCGTTGCAGCAGGCCACCCAGGCCATGGTCCGCGAATTGCTGCGCCGCTTTGGCACCACCGGGGGCCTGGCCAAGGTGATCCGTGATGAAGGGTTTACCCAGACCCAGGCGCACCAGCAAATCGAGGCGGCGTTCATGGGGTTTGCCAGTGGCGTGCTGACCGTGCGCGAGCGCGAGATCGCGCACTTGATCCTGCGCGGCCACTCGGTGAAATCCACGGCCCAGGTGCTGGGGATCTCGCCGGAAACCGTGCGCATGCACCGCAAGAACCTGTACACCAAGCTCGCGATCAATTCCCAGGCCGAGCTGTTTGCGTTGTTTATCGAATGGTTGACCCGCAGCGGCGCCATGGCCCGCGCGTGAGCCACTGGGCATTTACCGGGAACTTTGCCAGGAAATAACCGCCTGAATCCGGTACGCTCACCGTTTTTACTCAAGGAGTTAATCCCCATGGCCAAAGCCACCGCCCGTCACATCCTCGTTTCCACTGAAGACAAGTGCAACGAACTCAAGGCCCAAATCGAAGGCGGCGCTGATTTCGCAGAAGTTGCCAAAGCCAACTCCAGCTGCCCATCCAGCCGCCAAGGCGGTGACTTGGGTTCGTTCGGTCCAGGCCAGATGGTCAAGGAATTCGACAGCGTCGTGTTCAGCGCCCCGGTCAACACCGTGCAAGGCCCGGTGAAAACCCAGTTTGGCTACCACCTGCTGGAAGTGACCAGCCGCCAGGACTGATCCAGTCTGCGCTGATGCTATAAACAACGGCCCGCCTTTTGGTGGGCCGTTGTGCATGTGGTGACTGGCGACGTTGATGCCGTTAGCGTACAAATCCCTAATCTTCTTCACCCGGCGTTCAAGGCTGACAATGCGATTGGCTTTTTCATCTCTGCTGAGTTCCACCCTGGCCTTGCTGATGGCCAGCACGGCCGTGATCGCGGCCCCGCAAACCTACCTGACGGTGTACGGCGAACCGGCCAAATACGCTGCCGGCTTTACCCATTTCGACTACGCCAATCCGAATGCGCCCAAGGGCGGCACGCTGCGGCGCTCGGCCCTGGAAATCGGGCGTTTCGACCACGTGTTGCCGTATATCGACAAAGGCATCGGCGTGTCCCAGGTCGACGGCTGGCTGTATGCCCCCCTCGCCCAGCGCTCCTTGGATGAACCCTACACGGTGTATGGCCTGGTGGCCGAGAAGATGGAACGCGCCGACGACGGCCTGTCCCTGCGTTTCTACCTCAACCCCAAGGCGCGTTTTGCCGATGGCAAGCCGATCACCGCCGAAGACGTGCGCTACAGCTTCGACCTGCTGATGACCCAGGGCAGCCTGCGCTTTCGCACACTGTTCGCCGACGTCAAGCACGTCGAGGTCGAAGGTCCGCGCCAGGTGCGCTTCGATTTTTCCAGCAACGAGAACCGCACCCTGCCGCTGGATATCGCCACCCTGCCGGTGTTCCCCGAGCACTGGTGGAAAACCCGCGACTTCGCCAACGGCGGCGGCTACGAAGCCCCGCTGGGCAGCGGCCCGTACAAGGTCAGCAAGATCGATTCGGGCAACACCATCACCTTTACCCGCGACCCGGACTGGTGGGGCAAGGACCTGCCCGTCAGCCGTGGCCTGTACAACTTCGATCACCTGAGCCTGGAATACTTCGGCGACACCGAAGTGGCCCGCCAGGTACTGCGCGGCGGCGCCTACGATTTCAACCGTGAATTCTCTGCCACCGGTTACTCCATCGGCTACAACGGCCCGGCACTCGACGATGGCCGCCTGCAACGCGCGCACTTGGCCAAAGCGATGTCGCAGCCGTCCCAGGGTTATGTGTTCAACGTGCAAAAACCGATGTTCAAGGACCGCCGTGTGCGCCAGGCGCTGGCGATGCTGTGGGATTTCGAATGGGCCAACCGGCAGATGATGCGCAATATGTACATCCGCCAGCAGAGCTACTTCTCCAACAGCCCATTGGCCGCGACCCAGTTGCCGACCCCGGAGGAACTGGCAATTCTCGAACCCTTGCGCGGCCAGGTGCCGGACGAGGTGTTCACCCAGGTGTTCAAGGCGCCGGTCACCGACGGCAGCGGCATGATCCGCGACAAGCAACTGCAAGCCCTGGCCCTGCTTGAAGAGGCCGGTTGGAAACCGCAGGGCGACAAGCTGGTCAACGCCGCGGGCGAGCCGCTGGAATTCACCTTCCTGAATGCCCAGAACGGCGTCGAGCGTTTGCTGTTGCCGTATAAACGCAACCTCGCGCAGATCGGCATCACCTTGAATATTCGCCGCATCGACTCCTCGCAATACGTGAACCGGCTGATGGCGCGCGACTACGACATGATCGTGACCGGCTTCCCGGTGACGACATCGCCCGGCATGGAGCTGTACAACTACTTCGGTTCGGCGGCCGCGTTTGATTCGGGCGCCAACAACTACATGGTGCTCAAGGACCCGGCCGTCGATACGCTGATCAAGGGCCTGGTCAAGGCCGATACCCAGGCGCAGATGCTCAACTACGCCCATGCCCTGGACCGCGTGCTGCAATGGAATTACCTGTGGATCCCCAATTACTACCCGCCCGGCACGTCCGCCGCGTGGTGGAACCGGTTCGGTCGCCCGGCCATCGAGGCGCAGAACGACGAGGCCCTGGAAACCTGGTGGGAGATCAGCCCGACGCCGCTGACCAATGAGCAAATGGACGCCGAGCTGAAAAAACGCGGAGGGACGCGCTGATGTTTGCCTATATCGTGCGGCGCCTGCTGCTGATCATCCCGACGCTGGTGATTATCCTGCTGGTCAATTTCGTCATCGTGCAGGCCGCGCCAGGCGGCCCGGTGGAACAAGCCATCGCCCACCTGCAAGGCATCGGCGGCAGCGCAATCGGCGGTTCATCCGGCGAGGGCATCAGCAGCGGCTCCCGCGCCAGCCGTGGCCTGGACCCGAAACTGATCAAGGACATCGAAAAACAGTACGGCTTCGACAAGCCCGCGCCGGAACGCCTGTGGCTGATGCTCAAGAGCTACGCCAAGCTGGATTTCGGCAACAGTTTCTTTCGCGGAGCCACGGTAACCGACCTGATCCTGGAGAAAATGCCAGTCACCGTATCTCTCGGCCTGTGGGCCACGCTGATCACCTACCTGGTGTCGATCCCCCTGGGAATTCGCAAGGCGGTGCGCCATGGCAGCAGCTTTGATGTGTGGAGCAGCACCGCCATCGTGATCGGTTATGCGATGCCGGCGTTCCTGTTCGCAATGTTCCTGATCGTGGTGTTCGCCGGCGGCACGTCGCTGAACTGGTTCCCGGTACGCGGGCTGGTCTCGGAGAATTTCGAAGAGCTGAGCACCGTGGGCAAGATTGCCGATTATTTCTGGCACCTGGTGCTGCCAGTGTCTGCATTGGTGATCGGCGGGTTCGCGACCCTGACCATCCTCACGAAGAATTCGTTTCTCAATGAAATCACGCGTCAATACGTGGTGACCGCGCGGGCCAAGGGCTTGAGCGAACGGCGAGTGCTGTACGGCCATGTGTTCCGCAATGCCATGCTGCTGGTGATTTCGGGGATTCCCCAGGCGTTTATCAGCGTGTTTTTTGCCGGTTCGCTGCTGATCGAGGTGATCTTCTCCCTCGATGGGCTCGGGCGCATGAGCTACGAAGCCGCCGTGTCGCGTGACTACCCGGTAGTGTTTGGCTCGCTGTTTATCTTCACCTTGTTTGGCCTGCTGATAAAACTCATCGGCGACCTCTGCTACACGCTGGTGGACCCGCGTATCGACTTCGCCGCGAGGAACGCCTGATGCTTAATCTGTCTCCGGTGGCCCGTCGGCGTTTCGAACGCTTCAAGAAGAACCGTCGCGGCTGGTGGTCGCTGTGGCTGTTCATCGGCCTGTTCATCCTGACCCTGGGCGGCGAGTTGATCGCCAATGACAAGCCCCTGGTGCTCAGCTTCAAGAACGAACTGTATTTCCCGGTGTTCAAGCGCTACACCGAACAGCAGTTCGGCGGGCAACTGCCGTTCCAGGCCGATTACCGCAGTGACTACGTGCAACAGCTGATCAAGCAGGACGGTGGCTGGATGCTGTTCCCGCCGATTGCGTTCAGCGAGGACACCCCCAACTACGAACTGACCCGCCCTGCCCCCAGCCCGCCCTCGGCGGTGAACTGGCTGGGCACCGACGATCAGTCGCGGGACGTGCTGGCGCGGGTGATCTTCGGCGCGCGGGTGTCGATCCTGTTTGCCCTGGCGCTCACCGCGATCAGTGCCGCCATCGGCATCGCCGCCGGTGCATTGCAGGGATACTACGGCGGCTGGGTGGATTTGCTTGGCCAGCGCATCCTGGAGGTGTGGTCCGGGTTGCCGGTACTGTATCTGCTGATCATCCTGTCGGGCTTTGTCGAGCCCAACTTCTGGTGGCTGCTGGGGATCATGGCGCTGTTCTCCTGGCTGGCCCTGGTGGACGTGGTGCGCGCCGAATTCCTGCGCGGCCGCAACCTGGAGTACGTCAAGGCGGCGCGGGCCTTGGGCTTGGGCGACGGCAAGATCATTCGCCGGCATATCCTGCCCAACGCCATGACCGCCACCTTGAGCTACCTGCCGTTTATTCTGACCGGGGCGATTTCGACCTTGAGCGCCCTGGATTTTCTCGGCTTCGGCATGCCGGCGGGCAGCGCGTCGCTGGGGGAACTGATCGCCCAGGGCAAGCAGAACCTGCAGGCGCCCTGGCTGGGTTTGACTGCGTTTTTCACCTTGGCGCTGATCCTGTCGCTGCTGGTCTTTATCGGCGAGGCGTTGCGTGACGCCTTCGACCCCCGCTCATGAGTAACTGCGTATGAACCTGATCGAGATCCGCGACCTCAGCGTCGCCTTCAGCGGCCAGACCGTGGTACGCAACCTGAGCCTGGATGTGCGCCCCGGCGAGTGCCTGGCGCTGGTCGGCGAGTCCGGCTCGGGCAAGTCGGTGACGGCCCATTCGATCCTGCAATTGCTGCCCGAGGCCGGTACTGCAACCACCGGCTCGGTGAAGTATCGCGGCCAGGAACTGGTCGGCGCCTCGGCCGCCACCCTGCAGAAATTGCGTGGCAACCGCATTGCGATGATTTTCCAGGAGCCGATGACCTCGCTGAATCCGCTGCACAGCATCGAAAAGCAGATCGGCGAAACCCTGCTGTTGCACAAAGGCTTGGGCGGCAAGGCGGCGCAGGCGCGCATTCTGGAGTTGCTAGAGCTGGTCGGCATCCAGAAACCCCAGGAACGTCTCAAGGCTTACCCGCATCAGCTCTCCGGCGGCCAGCGCCAGCGAGTGATGATCGCCATGGCCCTGGCCTGCGAGCCAGAGTTGCTGATCGCCGACGAGCCCACCACCGCGCTGGACGTGACCGTGCAGCGCAAGATCCTGCTGCTGCTCAAGTCGCTGCAACAACGGCTGGGCATGTCGCTGCTGCTGATCAGCCACGACCTCAACCTGGTGCGCAGCATTGCCCAGCGCGTCTGCGTGATGCGCGCCGGAGAAATCGTCGAGCAGGCCGACTGCCAGACCCTGTTCACCGCGCCGCAGCACCCTTACAGCCGCCTGCTGCTGGATGCGGAGCCGGCCGGCGAACCGCTGTGCAGCGATGCGCGCGAGACGGTGTTGCAGGTCGACGACCTGAGCGTGCAATTCCCCCTCACGGGCGGGCTGCTGCGGCGCAAGACTTACCTGCGCGCGGTTGACGGCATCAGCCTCAGCGTGCAGCGCGGCAAGACCCTGGGGATTGTCGGCGAGTCGGGCTCGGGCAAATCCACCCTCGGCCAGGCGATCCTGCGCCTGCTGGATTCCACCGGCAGCATCCGCTTCCAGGGGACCGCCCTCGACCCGCTCAACCACCAGCAGATGCGCCCGTGGCGCAAGCAGATGCAGGTGGTGTTCCAGGACCCTTATGGCAGCCTCAGCCCACGCATGTCGGTGCAGCAGATCATCAGCGAAGGCCTGGAAGTGCATGCGCCGTGCAGCCTGGCCGAGCGTGACGCGCAAGTGATCCAGGTGCTCAAGGACGTGGGCCTCGACCCTGCCAGCCGGCACCGCTACCCGCATGAGTTCTCCGGCGGGCAGCGCCAACGCATTGCCATCGCCCGCGCGCTGGTGCTCAAGCCGGCGCTGATGCTGCTCGACGAGCCGACCTCCGCGCTCGATCGCACGGTGCAGAAACAAGTGGTCGCGCTGCTGCGCGAACTGCAGGAAAAGTATGGCCTGACCTACCTGTTCATCAGCCATGACCTGGCCGTGGTGCGCGCCATGGCGCATGACATGATCGTGGTGAAGGACGGCAAGGTGGTGGAGCGTGGCGCGAGCCATGCGGTTTTCGACGCGCCGCAGCATCCCTACACCAAAGAGCTGCTGGCGGCGGCGCATATACCCTTGTAAACGCGCCTCCTGTGGGAGCGGGCTCGCTCGCGAAAGCGCTGTATCAGTGCCGGATTTATTGACTAGCACGCCGCCTTCGCGGGCAAGCCCGCTGCCACAGGATCGCGCCTACCCCCCATTTGTGTTGACGGCGTGAGCATGAACATCAACGAAAACCTCAAGGACTACCAACAGGTTCGTGGCCTGGCGATCCAGTCGTTGTTCGAGATTATCGAGCAGTCCAGCGAAGGCACGGTGATTGTCGACCGTGACGCGAATATCGTCTGGATGAACGAGCGCTACGCCAAGCGTTTCGGCCTGAACAGCGCCGATGAAGCCATCGGCCAGCCGTGTGAACAGGTGATTTCCAACAGCCTGTTGCGCCAGGTGGTGCGCAATGACCAGCCAATCCTGCTGGATATCCAGGACACGCCCAAAGGCCCGCTGGTGGTGATGCGCCTGCCCATTCACGACGATGCCGGCGCGGTAATTGGCGCGATTGGGTTTGCGCTGTTTGATGAGCTGCGCAACCTGTCGCCGCTGATCGAACGCTACCTGAGCATGCAGCAGGAGCTGGCCTCGACCCGTTCGTTGCTGCGCAAACGCCAGAGCAAGTACAACTTTGCGCATTTTATCGGCACCAGCGCGGCCAGCCTCGAAGTCAAGCGCCGCGCCCGGCGCAGCGCGAGTGCCGAGTCACCAGTGTTGCTGCTCGGCGAAACCGGCACCGGCAAGGAGCTCCTGGCGCAAGCGATCCACGGCGCCTCGCCACGGGCGCACAAGGCATTTGTCAGCATCAACAGCGCGGCGATTCCGCATGATTTGCTCGAGGCCGAGTTCTTCGGCACTGCACCCGGCGCGTTTACCGGCGCCGACCGCAAGGGCCGTCCCGGCAAATTCCAGATTGCCCAGGGTGGCACGCTGTTCCTCGATGAAATCGGCGACATGCCACTGCCGCTGCAAAGCAAGCTGCTGCGGGTGCTGCAGGAAAAGGAATTCGAACCGGTGGGCTCCAACGAGATGCTGCACAGCGATGTGCGGGTGATCGCCGCGACCTCGATGGACCTCGAAGCAGCGATCAAGCGCGGGGAATTTCGGGCAGACCTGTATTACCGGCTGAACGTGCTACCGATCCAGGTGCCGCCACTGCGTGAACGCCTGGAGGATATTCCGGCACTGAGCGAGGCGATCCTGGAGGAGCTGCGCAGCCAGCATGAACTCGACCGCGAAGCCCTTGGGTTGTTGGCGCAGCATGCGTGGCCGGGAAATATCCGCGAGCTGCGCAATGTGCTGGAGCGCGCGGCATTGTTGAGTGATGACCTGGTGTTGGATGCCGAGGAAATTCGCGCGGCGATTGGCACCTTTACCCCGGTCGAGCGCACCGCAGTGCCGGCGGTAGCCGGTGAAACATTCAGCGCAGCACGCGAGCGCTTTGATCGGCAGGTGATTGCCGCGGCGCTTGCGGCGTGTGAAGGCAATGTGGTGGACGCGGCGCAGCAGCTGGGGCTCGGCAGGTCGACGCTGTACAAGAAGATGGTGGCGTTGGGCATTGCTCAGTCTCAATAGATAGACACCATTCCCCAAACAAAGACACTCCACTGTAGGAGCGGGCTTGCCCGCGATAGCGCTGTGTCAGTCGGCTCACCAGGCACTGGGACACCGTCTTCGCGGGCAAGCCCGCTCCCACAGGGGATCTCCCGCAGTCTCAAAATAGAGATAAATTTCACAAGACGCTTAGTAAAAATACAAAATATTCTTATATTTCAATAAGTTAAATATTTGGCACACATCTCGCTATAGCTCTTCCCCACCACAACACCCCACAAAAATAACAATCCGATGGAGACACACCATGAGTGTGATCATTGCCCTGGCAGCCCTCGCGCTGCTGATGCTGGCTGCCTACCGTGGCTATAGCGTTATCCTGTTTGCCCCCATCGCCGCGCTCGGCGCTGTCCTGCTCACCGATCCTTCTGCCGTTGCCCCCGCGTTTACCGGGGTGTTCATGGAGAAAATGGTCGGCTTCATCAAGCTGTATTTTCCGGTGTTCCTGCTCGGGGCGGTGTTCGGCAAGCTGATCGAGCTGTCGGGCTTTTCGCGCTCCATCGTGGCGGCGGCGATCCGCTTGCTCGGCACCCGCCAGGCGATGCTGGTGATCGTGCTGGTGTGTGCCCTGCTCACCTACGGCGGCGTGTCGCTGTTTGTGGTGGTGTTTGCGGTGTACCCGTTTGCCGCGGAGATGTTTCGCCAGAGCAATATCCCCAAGCGCCTGATCCCGGCGACCATCGCCCTCGGCGCGTTCTCGTTCACCATGGACGCGCTGCCCGGCACACCGCAGATCCAGAACATCATCCCCAGCACCTTCTTCAACACCACCGCCTGGGCCGCGCCGTGGCTGGGGTTGATTGGCACGATCTTCGTGTTCTGCACCGGCATGCTGTACCTCGCGCGCCAACGCAACAAGGCCCAACGGGCCGGTGAAGGCTACGGCACCGAACTGCGCAACGAGCCGGAAACCGCCGAAAACCTCACGCTGCCCAACCCGTGGATCGCGCTGTCGCCGCTGATCCTGGTCGGCGTGATGAACCTGCTGTTCACCCACTGGATCCCCCAGTGGTATGGCAAGACCCACAGCCTCAGCCTGCCGGGCATGAGTGCGCCGGTGACCACCGAAATCGCCAAGCTCACCGCGATCTGGGCGGTGCAGGCGGCGTTGCTGGTGGGGATCCTGATGGTGCTGGTGTTTGGCTGGTCGGCGATCAAGAGCAAGCTTGCCGAAGGCAGTAAAAGTGCGGTCAGCGGTGCGCTGCTGGCGGCGATGAACACCGCGTCGGAATACGGCTTCGGCGCGGTGATCGCTTCGTTGCCAGGTTTTCTGGTGCTCGCGGACTGGCTCAAGGGCATCCCCAACCCGCTGGTCAACGAAGCAATTACCGTGACCTTGCTGGCCGGTATCACCGGTTCGGCCTCGGGCGGCATGAGCATCGCCCTGGCCGCCATGTCCGAGAGCTTTATTTCGGCGGCGCATGCGGCCAATATCCCCCTTGAAGTGCTGCACCGGGTCGCCGCCATGGCCAGCGGCGGCATGGACACCCTGCCCCACAACGGCGCGGTGATCACGCTGCTGGCCGTCACCGGCCTGACCCACCGCGAAGCCTACAAGGACATTTTCGGCATCACGATCATCAAGACCCTCGCGGTGTTCGTGGTGATCGGTACTTTCTACGCCACCGGCATTGTGTGAGGTTTTCATGACGACATTGAACGGCAAGACCGCCCTGGTTACCGGCTCCACCAGCGGCATCGGCTTGGGCATCGCACTGAGCCTGGCCAAGGCCGGCGCCAACCTGATCCTCAACGGTTTCGGCGACGCCAGCGCGGTGATTGCCCAGGTGCAGGCGTTCGGCGGCAAGGTCGGCCATCACCCGGCGGACGTCAGCGACCCGGCGCAGATCGCCGACATGATCGCCTACGCCGAGCGTGAATTCGGCGGCGTGGACATCCTGGTCAACAACGCCGGCATCCAGCATGTGGCGGCCGTGGAAGATTTTCCGGCGGAACGCTGGGACTCGATCATCGCGATCAACCTGTCCTCGGTGTTCCACAGCACGCGCTTGAGCTTGCCGGGCATGAAGGCCAAGGGCTGGGGGCGCATCGTCAACATCGCCTCGGTGCACGGCCAGGTCGGTTCGGTGGGCAAGGCCGCGTATGTCGCGGCCAAGCATGGCGTGATCGGCCTGACCAAGGTGGTCGGCCTGGAAACCGCCACCAGCAACGTGACCTGCAACGCGATTTGCCCGGGCTGGGTGCTGACGCCACTGGTGCAGAAGCAGATCGATGACCGCGCCGCCAATGGCGTCGACCCGCAGCAGGCACAGCATGATCTGCTCGCGGAGAAACAGCCGTCGCTGGAGTTTGTCACGCCGCCACAACTGGGTGAGCTGGTGCTGTTCCTGTGCAGTGAGGCGGGTGCCCAGGTCCGCGGGGCCGCCTGGAACATCGACGGTGGCTGGCTGGCCCAGTAACCCGTCCGATGCGCCAAACACCGGTGATTTCTGGCTGACTTCATACAAGAACTAGAGACCGTGCTGATGTCCGACATCCTCTGGCAACCCTCCCCCGAACGCATCCGCAACACGCGGATGGACCAGTTCCGGCGCTATATCAACGAACACCACAGCGTGCAGCTCGACGACTACCCCGCCCTGCACCAATGGAGCATCGACCAGCGCCCGGCCTTCTGGCAGGCGATCGTGGCATTTTTCGAGGTGCAATTTCGCAGCCCGCCCTCGGCCACGCTGATCGAAGACCGCGAGATGCCCAGCGCCCAGTGGTTTCCCGGCGCCACGCTGAATTTTGCCGAACACCTGCTGCGCCGCCGCGATGCCCACCCCGCCGTGGTTGCCATCAGCGAAGACGGCCGGCGCGAACAACTGACCTACGCCGAACTCGCGGCCCACGTCGCCGGCCTGCAGCGCAGCCTGCGTGCGGCCGGGGTCGGCGTGGGTGATCGGGTCGCCGCGTGCATGCCCAACACCTGGCAAACCCTGGTCGGCATGCTCGCCACCACCAGCCTGGGCGCCATCTGGTCATGCTCATCGCCGGACTTCGGCACCCAGGGCGTGATCGACCGTTTCGGCCAGATCGAGCCCAAGGTGCTGATCACCTGCGCCGGCTACCGCTATGCCGGCAAAACCATCGACCAGAGCACCAAGCTGAATGAAATCCTGGAGCGCCTGCCGTCCCTGCAGCAATTGATCATCGTGCCGTACGCGCGGCCGCAGGCGCAGGTCGAGGACTACCGGACCCAGGCCAATGTCGCGCTGTGGGAGGACTTCTATCGCGCCGGTGGCGAGCCGGAATTTGTCCCGGTGCCGTTCGATCATCCGCTGTACATCCTGTATTCCAGCGGCACCACCGGCGTGCCCAAGTGCATCATCCACGGCACCGGTGGCGTGTTGCTCACCCACCTCAAGGAACACGGCCTGCACGCCGACCTTTCGCGTGAGGATTGCCTGTTCTACTACACCACCTGCGGCTGGATGATGTGGAATTGGCTGGTGTCGGTACTGGCCCTGGGGGCCACGGCGGTGCTGTATGACGGCTCGCCGTTTCATCCGGGGCCGGAGCGCTTGATCGATCTGATCGACGCGGAACGCATCAGCGTGTTCGGCACCAGCCCCAAGTTTCTCGCCACCCTCGAAAAGGCCGGGCTGCAACCGCGCCTGAGCCATGACCTGGGCAGCCTCAAGGGGCTGATTTCCACTGGTTCGCCGCTCTCGCCACAGAGCTACGACTACGTGTACCGCGAAATCAAGGGTGAGCTGTGCCTGTCGTCGATGTCCGGCGGCACCGATATCGTCTCCTGCTTTGTAATCGGTAACCCGGTGTTGCCGGTGCGTCGCGGTGAAATGCAGTGCAAGAGCCTGGCGATGGCCATCGAAGTCTGGGATGACCAGGGCCAGCCGCTGGTCGGCGAAAAAGGCGAGCTGGTGTGCACCCGGCATTTCCCGGCGATGCCGATTGGCTTGTGGAACGATCCGGGCCAGAAGAAGCTGCGCGCTTCCTACTTCAGCCAGTTCCCTGGCGTGTGGGCGCAAGGCGACTACGCCGAACAGCGCCCCAACGGCAGCCTGTTGATCCACGGACGCTCCGACGCAGTGCTCAACCCGGGCGGTGTGCGTATCGGCACGGCAGAGATTTATCGCCAGGTGGAAAAAGTCCCGCAGGTGCTGGAAAGCCTCGCCATCGGCCAACGCTGGCAGGACGACGTGCGGGTGGTGCTGTTTGTGCGGCTCAACGACGGCGTCACGCTGGACGAGGCGCTGGAGCAGCAGATTCGCCAGGTCATCCGCGCCAACACCACGCCACGCCACGTGCCGGCGAAGATCCTTGCCGTCACCGATATCCCGCGCACCATCAGCGGCAAAATTGTCGAACTGGCGGTGCGCAATGTGGTGCATGGCGAGCCGGTCAAGAACACCGACGCACTGGCCAATCCGGAGGCGCTGGCGCAGTTTCGCGACCGTCCTGAACTGGCCTGAAGATGAAAGGTTTCAGCCCTGAAGCACTCATTTGAAGACAAAGCCCCAATGCATGCTATTTTTCGAGGGGTAGTCAGCCGTTCCCGACTCACGGGATAATCGGCCTTTGTCATTTTCAAAGCGTCATGCTCAGGGCTTTTTCATGAAAGGAACATCCACCGGTAGCGAAGCTGCTGCATTAATTGCGCGGCTGGACTGGGCGCAAAGCCCCCTCGGTGAGGCCAACGATTGGCCGCAAAGCCTGCGCACAGCCGTGGATATCGTCGTCAATTCGCCGATGCCGATGCTACTGCTGTGGGGCAGCCAACTCACTCAGCTCTACAACGATGGCTTCGCACGCCTGGCGGGCAACAAGCACCCCGAGGCGATGGGCCAGCCGGCCCATGCGACCTGGCCGGAGCTGGAAAGCTTTACGGGACCGGTCTACGACGCCGTCCTCAGCGGCCAGGTGCGCACCTTCAGCGAGCAGCGCTTCGTGCTGCAACGCGACCACCGCGATACCGACATCTGGCTGGACCTGACCTACAGCCCGATCCGCGATGAAAGCGGCTGCGTGGCCGGCATCCTGGTCACCGCCATCGAAACCAACGAGCGTCGGCGCGTCGCCCTCGAACTGCAACAGCGCTCCGAAGACAGCCTCAAGGCCCAGCACAACAGCGAGCAACGCCTGCAACTGGCCCTGGCCGCCACCGACGCGGTGGGCACCTGGGACTGGGACATCGGCGAGGACCGCTTTATCGCCGATGCGCACTTCGCCTACCTGCATGGCGTTGATCCCGACGATGCCGGGCTGCTGCCCATCAGCGCCTACCTGCAAGGCGTGCACCCCGAAGACCGCGCCATGGTGGCGCGCAGCATCAAGCACTGCATCACCTTCGGCACCGAGTACGCCGAGGAATACCGTCTGCTGCAGGCCGATGGCCAGGTGCGCTGGGTGTTCGCCCGTGGCCGCTGCTACAAGGACGCGCACGGCCGCCCGGCGCGCTTCCTCGGCGCCGCGCTGGACCTCACCGAGCGCAAGCACACCGAGCAGGCCTTGCGCCAAAGCCAGACCGAGCTGCAACTGATCATCAACGCCATGCCGGTGCTGATCGGCTATGTCGACCATGAACAACGCTTTCGGCTGAACAACAGTGCCTACCTTGAGTGGTACGGCATGACGCCCCAGGAGCTGTACGGCAAGAGCATCCGCGAAGTGCTCGGCGAGGAGGTGTATGCCGGGCGCGCGGACAAGATTGCCGCCGCGCTCAAGGGCAAGGCCTGCAGCTTCATGACCATCACCCCGCACCGCGACGGCCGACCGCGCCATGCGCTGATGAAGTACCTGCCGCGCTTCAGCAATGACGGTTCGGTGAATGGTTTCTACATCTTTGTGATCGACGAGACCGAACGCAAGCTCACCGAAGAAGCCCTGCGCCACCTCAACGAGAACCTAGAGGAGCGCGTGGCCCAGCGCACCCAGGCGCTGGCCGAGGCCAACCAGCGCCTGCAGAACGAAATGTTCGAGCGCGAACGCGCCGAAGATGCCCTGCGCCATGCGCAGAAAATGGAAGCGGTGGGCCAGCTCACCGGCGGTATCGCCCACGACTTCAACAACATGCTCACCGGCATCATCGGCAGCCTCGACCTGATGCAGCGTTACATCGCTGCCGGGCGCAGCGACGACATCGGCCGTTTCGCCGACGCCGCGGTGTCCTCGGCCCATCGCGCGGCCGCCCTCACCCATCGCTTGCTGGCGTTCTCCCGGCGCCAGTCGCTGGACCGCCGCCCGACTGATCCCAACCAGCTGGTGGCCTCGCTGGAAGACCTGTTCCGGCGCACCAAGGGCGCGCACATCAGCCTCAAGGTGCAACTGGGCCACGACATCTGGCCGGTGAACACCGACGCCAGCCAGCTGGAAAACGCCCTGCTCAATCTGGTGATCAACGCGCGCGACGCCATGCCCGATGGCGGCGAAATCCTGATCGAGACCGCCAACAGTTATCTCGACGGCACCGACATCACCACCCTTGAACCGGTGCGCGCCGGCGACTACGTGATGCTCGGCGTGTGCGACAACGGCACCGGCATGGCGCCGAAGATCCTGGCCAAGGCATTCGACCCGTTCTTCACCACCAAGCCCATCGGCCAGGGCACCGGCCTCGGGCTGTCGATGATCTATGGGTTTGCCCAGCAATCCGGTGGCCACGTGACCATTCAGAGCGAACCAGGCCAGGGCACTTGCGTGCGCCTGTACCTGCCACGCCTGCACGGCACCGCCCTGGAAAGCAGCCTGCCGCCGAACCTCAGCGAGGCACCGCTGGCGCTGGCCGGCGAAGCCGTGGTGGTGGTCGAGGATGACCCGGCGGTGCGCATGCTGGTGGTGAATGTGCTCGACGAACTCGGCTACACCGCGCACCAGGCCGCCGATGCCCGCACCGCGCTGCCGCTGCTGGAATCGGATTTGCGCGTGGACTTGCTCGTCACCGACGTCGGCCTGCCGGGCATGAATGGTCGGCAACTGGCGGAAATCGCACGCCAGCATCGACCGGGGCTCAAGGTGCTGTTCATGACTGGTTACGCTGAAAAAGCTGCCGAGCGCCAGGGCTTCCTGGAGGACGGCATGGACATGGTCGCCAAGCCATTTTCCATCGACTTGCTGGCGACAAAAATCCGCAGCATGATCAGCGTCGAAGAGTGAGTTCAGGCATAATCGCGCGCCGTCGCACACCTGGTAGAGATCAATGAAAGCCCAAGCCCGCCATATCCTGGTGAAAACCAGCGAAGAAGCCGAACAACTCAAGCAGCGCATTGCCAAGGGCGAAGCGTTTGATGTGTTGGCCAAGAAGTACTCGACCTGCCCGTCCGGCAAGCGCGGCGGGGACCTGGGTGAAGTGCGGCCGGGGCAGATGGTCGGAGCGATCGATGCGGTGATCTTCAAGAAGCCGGTAAAAGTGGTGCACGGGCCTATCAAGAGCAAGTTCGGGTATCACCTGGTGCAGGTGTTTTACCGGGATTGATCGCTTGTTGCTGTGGTGGTTGTGGCGAGCGGGCTTGCGTAGTGAGCGGGCTTGTTGTGGTGAGCCGGCTTGCCCCGCGTTGGGCTGCGTAGCGGCCCCAAAAATCTTGGGAGCGCTGCGCACTCCAACGCGGGGCAAGCC
>NZ_JASCPP010000230.1:0-1731 GCF_029959745.1 Pseudomonas sp. PS01298
CTGGCTTGCCGGCGATAGCGGTGTTGACCGACTCACCGCTATCGCAGGCAAGCCAGCTCCCACATGTTCACTACGTTCAGTCAGGGCTTGTTGGGAATGCCGTACTTGCGCAGGCGATGGGCGATGGCGGTGTGCGAGGTTTGCAGGCGGCTGGCCAATTGGCGGGTCGAGGGGTAGCTGGTATAGAGCTTTTCCAGCAACCCGCGCTCGAAATCTTCCACCGCTTGCTCGAGGCTGTCGACTTCACCATCGCTTTGGCGGGCGACCGAGGTGCCGGCGATGTCCAGGTCGCCGATATCCACCAGGCTGCTTTCGCAGATGGCCGCGGCGCGGAAGATCACGTTCTGCAACTGGCGCACATTGCCCGGCCAGCGGTTGCCCAGCAGAGCGGGATAAGTGCCGGGTGCCAGGCGGCACACCGGGCGCTGGATCTGCGCGCAGGCCTGCTGCATGAAGTAGCGCGCCAGCAGCAGGATGTCCTGGCCGCGTTCGCGCAGCGGCGGCACTTCGACGTTGAGCACGTTGAGGCGGTAGAACAGGTCTTCGCGGAAGGTACCTTCGCTGACCATCTTTTCCAGGTCGCGGTGGGTCGCGCTGAGAATGCGCACATTGACCTTCACTTCGCGGTCGCCGCCGACCCGACGGAAGCTGCCGTCGTTGAGAAAACGCAGCAGCTTGGCCTGCAGGTATGGCGACATTTCGCCGATTTCATCCAGGAACACCGTGCCCTGGTTGGCCAGCTCCATCAGCCCCGGCTTGCCGCCGCGCTGCGCACCGGTGAACGCGCCGGGGGCGTAGCCGAACAGTTCACTCTCGGCGAGGTTCTCCGGCAGCGCCGCGCAGTTCAGCGCCAAAAACGGTGCACTGTGCCGCGCGCTGATGGCGTGGCAGGCCCGCGCCACCAGCTCCTTGCCGGTGCCGGTTTCGCCCTGGATCAGCAGCGGTGCATCCAGCGCCGCCACCCGTTGTGCGCGTGCCTTGAGCGTACGGATCACCGGCGACTCGCCCAGCAGCGCATCAAAACCCTCGGCGTGGTCGTGGTGCAGCGCCGACAGTTGTTCACCGATGCGGTTGGGCTGATAGAGGGTGAGCAGGGCGCCGGCGTCGGTGATCGGCGTGGCGTCGAGCAGCAAGGTCTGGCCGTTGACGCTGATCTCGCGCAGCGGCAGGCGGAAGCCATGTTCCAGCAAGGTGTCGAGCAGCGACGGGTCATTGAACAGCTCGGCGATGCTTTCCCCGGCCGGTTCGCGACCGTACAGCGCGATCAACGCCGGGTTGGCCAGCAGGATCTTGCCCGCGCTGTCCAGCGCCAGTACCGGGTCGGTCATGGCCGCCAGCAGGGCGTCGAGTTGCAAGTGGCGGCGTTGGCCGGGAAGGATGTCCACCACGGTCACTGCCTGCACGCCATGCACGCTGAATAGCGCGTCACGCAGCTCTTCAAGCACCTCGGCGCTGAGGGTCGGCGCATCGATGTACACGTTGGGCGGGACCATCTCCACGGCATCCAGGTTGAGGTTGCGCCCACCGAGCAAGGCCAGGACTTCCTGGGTGATACCGACGCGGTCGATGAAGCTGACGTGGATACGCATGGGGTTGTTTTTGGTTCTGGCGAGCGAGAGGTGGCAAGTATGCCTGACCAGTGATGGAGATCAAAAATGTGGGAGCTGGCTTGCCTGCGATAGCGGTGGATCAGTCAATTAAGGTATCGCCTGTCAGACCGCTATCGGAGGC
>NZ_JASCPP010000231.1:0-1576 GCF_029959745.1 Pseudomonas sp. PS01298
CCACTACACCGCCTAAATGTGGGAGCTGGCTTTCCTGCGATGGCGGTGTGTCAGCCTCAAATCTTTCACTGACAGACAGCCATCGCAGGCAAGCCAGCTCCCACAGTGGTTCTGTGTGATGTTCAAGAAGGCAGCTTCACTTCAAATGTGGAGCCAATACGGTAAACTCCGCGCATTGCTGTCTGGAGCTATTTATGCGCGAAGCGTTGAATCAAGGCCTGATCGACTTCCTCAAGGCCTCCCCTACTCCTTTTCATGCCACCGCCGCCCTGGCCCAGCGCCTCGAAGCCGCCGGCTACCAGCGTCTCGACGAGCGCGAAACCTGGACCACCGAAGCCAATGGTCGCTACTACGTGACCCGCAACGACTCCTCGATCATCGCCTTCAAGCTCGGCCGCCACTCGCCGCTGCTGGGCGGCATCCGCCTGGTCGGCGCCCACACCGACAGCCCGTGCCTGCGCGTCAAGCCACAGCCGGAACTGCAGCGCCAGGGTTTCTGGCAGTTGGGCGTCGAAGTCTACGGCGGCGCGCTGCTGGCGCCGTGGTTCGACCGCGACCTGTCCCTGGCGGGCCGTGTCACCTTCCGCCGTGACGGTAAGGTCGAAAGCCAGCTGATCGACTTCAAGTTGCCCATCGCCATCATTCCCAACTTGGCCATTCACTTGAACCGTGAAGCCAACCAGGGCTGGGCGATCAATGCGCAGACCGAGCTGCCACCGATCCTCGCCCAATTTGCCGGCGATGAGCGCGTGGACTTCCGCGCCGTGCTCACCGAGCAACTAGCCCGCGAACATGGGTTGAACGCCGACGTGGTGCTCGACTACGAGCTGAGCTTCTACGACACCCAGAGCGCCGCCGTGATCGGCCTGAATGGCGACTTCATCGCCGGCGCGCGCCTGGACAACCTGTTGTCGTGCTACGCCGGCCTGCAAGCCTTGCTCACCAGCGAGACCGATGAAACCTGCGTGCTGGTATGCAACGACCACGAAGAAGTCGGGTCCTGCTCGGCCTGCGGCGCCGATGGCCCGATGCTCGAACAGACCCTGCGGCGCTTGTTGCCGGAAGGTGATGAGTTCGTACGCACCATTCAGAAATCGCTGTTGGTGTCTGCGGACAATGCTCACGGCGTGCACCCCAACTACGCCGAAAAGCACGACGCCAACCACGGCCCCAAGCTCAACGCCGGCCCGGTGATCAAGGTCAACAGCAACCAGCGCTACGCCACCAACAGCGAAACCGCCGGGTTCTTCCGCCACCTGTGCATGGCCCAGGAAGTACCGGTGCAAAGCTTTGTGGTGCGCAGCGACATGGGCTGCGGCTCCACCATCGGCCCGATTACCGCCAGCCACCTGGGCGTGCGCACCGTGGACATCGGCCTGCCGACGTTTGCCATGCACTCCATCCGTGAACTGTGCGGCAGCCATGACCTGGCGCATCTGGTGAAGGTACTCGGCGCGTTCTACGCGAGCCGCGACCTGCCCTGATCTCGGCAACTGACTGCGGTCAGAACTGTGGGAGCGGGCTTGCTCGCGAAGGCGGTGTGTCAGCCACTGAATCGGCTGACTGATGTATAGCC
>NZ_JASCPP010000232.1:0-1556 GCF_029959745.1 Pseudomonas sp. PS01298
GCTCGCGAATGCGGTGTGTCAGTCCGCACATGTATCCACTGATCCACCGCTTTCGCGAGCAAGCCCGCTCCCACTTTGGTCCTGTGTTCGCAACATAGCACTCTAGAAGGACATTGTTTATGCGCATCGTCGTAGCCCTGGGCGGCAACGCCCTGCTCCGCCGTGGTGAACCCATGACGGCGGACAACCAACGCGCCAACATCCGCATCGCCACCGAACAGATCGCCAAGATCCACCCCGGCAACGAACTGGTGATCGCCCACGGCAATGGCCCGCAGGTCGGCCTGCTGTCGTTGCAGGCGGCCGCCTACACCAGCGTTTCGCCGTACCCGCTGGACGTGCTGGGCGCCGAGACCGAAGGCATGATCGGCTATATCATCGAACAGGAACTGGGCAACCTGCTGGACTTCGAAGTGCCGTTCGCCACCCTGCTCACCCAGGTCGAAGTGGACGCCAAGGACCCGGCCTTCCAGAACCCCACCAAGCCCATCGGCCCGGTATACGCCAAGGCCGAAGCGGAAAAACTGGCCGCCGAAAAAGGCTGGGCCATCGCCCCGGACGGCGATAAATACCGCCGCGTGGTCGCCAGCCCGCGCCCCAAACGCATCTTTGAAATCCGCCCGATCAAGTGGCTGCTGGAAAAAAGCGCCATCGTGATCTGCGCCGGCGGTGGCGGTATCCCGACGATGTATGGCGAAGACGGCAAGCTGCGCGGCATTGAAGCGGTGATCGACAAAGACCTGTGTTCCTCACTGCTGGCCTCGCAGCTGGACGCCGATCTGCTGGTGATCGCCACCGACGTCAACGCCGCCTTCATCGACTTCGGCAAGCCCAGCCAGAAAGCCATCGGCCAGGCCCATCCTGACGCCATGGAGAAGCTCGGCTTCGCCGCCGGCTCCATGGGGCCCAAGGTGCAAGCCGCCTGCGAGTTCGCCCGCCAGACTGGCAAAACCGCAGTGATCGGTTCACTCTCGGACATCGAAGCCATCGTCCAGGGCAGCGCCGGTACGCGCATCAGCACGGCAACACCTGGCATCACCTACCTGTGAAGTAGAGGAGAAACGCCTATGGCCACCTTTGAACCCGGTCACTTGCATGTCGAACGTCACGCGCTCAACAAGGACGACTACAGCTACAACCTGTGCATCGACTACGAGGTCAGCCAGGACCCAAAGGAAGGCAAGGGAATGCTCTTCAAGCTGCACGGTTCGGTACAGGGCAAGGACCTCAAGGAAGAGTTCTTCCTGCCCAAGGATCAAGCGTTTGATTTTGCCCGGCACGCGATGAATATCGCGCAGAAATACGGGATGCCGAAGATCGCGGTGTTGAACGGCTCGATGCACAAGCAGTACGACTTGATGTTCGAGGACGTGCGGCATCAGCTGGATGTGAAGCCCGGGGACCCGATCAAACCTGAACACCTCGAATAACCCGATTTCATTAACACCGGCGAACCCTGTGGGAGCTGGCTTGCCTGCGATAGCGGTCTGACAGTCGATACCTTAATTGACTGATCCACCGCTATCGCAGGCAAGCCAGCTCCCACATTTTTGATC
>NZ_JASCPP010000233.1:0-1116 GCF_029959745.1 Pseudomonas sp. PS01298
GGCTTGCTCGCGAAAGCGGTGTATCAGTCGACATCAATGCTGAATGTCAGACTGCATTCGCGAGCAAGCCCGCTCCCACATTGGACCTCCTGTGTTTAGAAGGCCGTGCCAGGCCCATACATCGAATAACAAGAGGATTTTGATCATGGCTAAAATCGGATTCATCGGCACCGGCATCATGGGCCAACCCATGGCCGCCAACCTGCAGAAAGCAGGTCACCAACTGTTTCTCTCCGAGCATCATGGCAAGGCGCCGGCCGAGCTGATCGGTGCGGGCGCCATCGCGTTGGCCAACCCGCAGCAAGTCGCCCAGGAAGCCGAGTTCATCATCGTCATGGTGCCCGACACCCCGCAGGTCGATGACGTGCTGTTCCGCGCCGACGGTGTAGCCGCCGGCCTGTCACCCAACAAGGTGGTGATCGACATGAGTTCGATCTCCCCCACCGCCACCAAGGCGTTCGCCGCCAAGATCAACCAGACCGGCGCGCAGTACCTGGATGCGCCAGTGTCCGGCGGTGAAGTCGGCGCCAAGGCCGGCACGCTGAGCATCATGGTCGGTGGCGAGCCGCAGACCTTCGAACGCGCCCTGCCCCTGTTCCAGAGCATGGGCAAGAACATCACCCTGGTGGGTGGCAATGGCGATGGCCAGACGGCCAAGGTGGCTAACCAGATCATCGTCGCGCTGAATATCCAGGCGGTGGCCGAAGCGCTGCTGTTCGCCTCGAAGAACGGCGCCGACCCGGCCAAGGTACGTGAAGCGCTGATGGGTGGCTTTGCCTCCTCGAAGATCCTCGAAGTGCATGGCGAGCGCATGATCAAGGGCACCTTCGATCCGGGCTTCCGCATCAACCTGCACCAGAAGGACCTGAACCTGGCCCTGGCCGGTGCCAAGGAGCTGGGGATCAACCTGCCGAACACCGCCGGCACCCAACAGGTGTTCAGCACCTGCACGGCGATCGGCGGCGGCAACTGGGACCATTCGGCGCTGATCAAGGGGCTGGAGCATATGGCGAATTTTTCGATTCGCGATAAGTAACCCACCCCGCTTCCACCTTTGAGTGCGGTCGAATGTGGGAGCGGGCTTGCTCGCGAAAGCGGTGTATCAGTCAGCAGGGA
>NZ_JASCPP010000234.1:0-914 GCF_029959745.1 Pseudomonas sp. PS01298
TAGGTTTTGTACGAAAAGTCGTTGTGGCTAAAATTGCCGCCATGACCGGTTGGAGGCCCGTATGGCAAGGCGTTACGAACTTTCTGATGCGTCATGGGAGCTGATCAAGGATTTGGTTTCTCCAGAACAGAAAATGGGCCGTCCTCGCAACGATGATCGTCAGGTTCTCCACGGAATTCTGTGGATCCTGTGCTCGGGCGCTCCCTGGCGCGACCTGCCTGAACGCTTTGGGCCTTGGTCAACGGTGTATCAGCGTTTTCGTGACTGGCGCGACGACGGCACATTCGAGCGAGTACTGGAGCGTCTGCATATTCGGCTGAACCGGGAAGGACTGATCGACTTGGACACCTGGATGATCGACTCCACCGCAGTACGAGCAACCCGAGCCTCTTCAGGCGCCGGGAAAAAGGGGGGCCTGAAGAACCGTTAGACCATGCCTTGGGGCGCAGTCGAGGCGGTCTGACCACCAAGATTCACATGGTGTGCGATGCCAATGGCGTGCCATTGCATTTCAGGCTTTCACCAGGACAAGCCAGTGATGTCTCCCACGCTCAGCCGCTGCTGGATGCTGTAAGAATTGCTGGCAAGCCAGGACGACCGCGTAAACGTAGCCGGTGGTTGCTGGCTGACAAGGGATACGATGCCGAGCACCTGCGCCAGTACTGCGACCGTTACCGAATGCAGCCGGTAATCCCATTGCGCGCTATGCCGCGCAAACCTCGACCTGGCTTGCCCCGACTGTTTGACCGGCCCAAATACCGGCAACGGAACATCATTGAGCGGATGTTTGGCTGGCTGAAAGAAAATCGCAGGATCGGCACTCGCTATGACAAGCTGGCCAAGAGCTTTGCAGCCATGGTCACCTTGGCCTGCAGCCTACGTTGCATGCGGCAATACTTTTCGTACAAAGCCTA